>NZ_JBWOMN010000141.1:0-51167 GCF_056449545.1 Oceanicella sp.
CCGCCCGCGCCGCCGCCGCGGCGCTGGGCGACGCCGCCCATGATGACGAGTCAGGCGATGGCGCCGACCCCGGCAAGCCGCGGGGCCTGGCCGCGGCGCGCGAGGGCGGGGCCGACGATCTCAAGCAGATCAAGGGCGTCGGGCCGAAGATGGAGCAGCTCCTGAACTCCATGGGGTTCTACCATTTTGACCAGATCGCCGCCTGGACCGAGGCCGAGATCGCCTGGGTCGACGACAATCTGGAAGGGTTCAAGGGCCGCGTCACCCGCGACGAATGGGTGAGGCAGGCGCAGCAGCTGGCCGCGGGCGAGGTCACCGAATTCGCCGCGCGGGTCGCCAGGGGAGACGTGCCTTCAAGCCAATGACGTGAGTGCAATCAGCCGCCAGGGAGACCGCCATGAACGCCGCATCGCAAGGAATGTCCTGCTCGACAAAGGGGCTCGTCGCCTCGGCCGTGGGCGCTCTGATCGCTGGATGGATGTTCGGATCCGGATTTTTCGGCACGCTGATCGTCTATGTGGTGGCCTTCGCCGCCTTCGCCTTCGCCGCTTCGCGCATTTGCGCGGCGCGCGCCGCCACGGCGGCGGCGCAGGCCGCCCCGCCAGCGGCGCAGGCCGCCCCGTCAGCAGCGGCGCCGGCCCCCCCGCCAGAGGCGCCGGTCCTGGACGCGACGCCCGATTCGATGGTCGGGGTGATCGCCGCGACGGTCGAGACGGCCGCGGAAATGGCGCTGGAGGACGCGCGCGAGGATCCGATCGACGACGCGGAGCTTGCCGAAGTCCATGCGGCGGCGGCGCGACAGGCCGCGCGGCGGGCGGCGGCTTCGAAGGCGGCGGCGGCGCTGAATGACGCGGCCTGAGCGGCGCGGATGAAAGCAAGGGTCCGCTCCGGGCCGGCAATCAAACGGCCCGCCACGGGTCGGCGGAACGAGACATGGCCATGACGGCTGAAAAGGACGACGGGACCGGCGCGGGCGAGACGCGCAAGGCGCGGATCCGCCAGGCGAGCATCGTGATCGCGGTCACCATGCTGGCCTGGATGGGGCTGAGCTTTCTTGGCGGGCGGCTGGGTCTGCCGGTGCGCTATGCGTTTCTGGTCGACATGGCCAGCATGGCGGCGCTCGGCTGGGCGCTGTGGGTGATGATCAGGGTCCGGCGCGCCGATGCGCGCGCGGATCTCGGAGAAGGAAAGTAGGATGCTCGCGGATCAGGATCGCATCTTCACCAACATCTACGGGATGAAGGACCGCAGCCTTGCGGGGGCGCGGGCGCGCGGCCAGTGGGACGGCACCGCCGGGTTCATCAAGCAGGGCCGCGACTGGATCGTGCAGCAGATCAAGGACAGCGGCTTGCGCGGGCGCGGCGGCGCCGGCTTTCCGACCGGGCTGAAATGGTCCTTCATGCCCAGGGAAAGCGACGGGCGACCGGCTTATCTGGTGGTCAACGCCGACGAATCCGAACCCGGCACCTGCAAGGATCGCGAGATCATGCGCCACGATCCGCACACGCTGGTCGAGGGCTGCCTGATCGCCGGTTTCGCCATGGGGGCCAATGCCGGCTACATCTACATCCGCGGCGAATTCATCCGCGAGCGCGAGGCGCTGCAGATCGCCATCGACGAGGCCTATGACGCCGGGCTGCTGGGCAGGAACGCCGCCGGCTCGGGCTGGGATTTCGACCTGCATCTGGTGCATGGCGCCGGGGCCTATATCTGCGGCGAGGAAACCGCGCTGCTCGAAAGCCTCGAAGGGCGCAAGGGCATGCCGCGCCTGAAGCCGCCGTTTCCGGCCAACACCGGCTTGTATGGCTGCCCGACCACGGTCAACAACGTCGAATCCATCGCCGTCGCCCCCACCATCCTGCGCCGCGGCGCCGCCTGGTTCGCCGGTTTCGGGCGGCCCAACAACGCCGGCACCAAGCTGTTCGCGATCTCGGGGCATGTGAACAACCCCTGCGTGGTCGAGGAAAGCATGTCGATCCCGCTGCGCGACCTGCTTGAAACCCATTGCGGCGGGGTGCGCGGCGGCTGGGACAACCTGAAGGCGGTGATCCCGGGCGGATCCTCGGTGCGCTGCCTGCCGCACACGCTGTGCGGCGACGCGATCATGGATTTCGACTGGCTGCGCGAACAGCAGTCGGGGCTGGGCACCGCGGCGGTGATCGTCATGGATCAGTCGGTGGACATCATCAAGGCCATCGCCCGGCTGTCGAAATTCTACAAGCATGAAAGCTGCGGCCAGTGCACGCCATGCCGCGAGGGCACCGGCTGGATGATGCGGGTGATGGATCGGCTGGTCACCGGCGAGGCCGAGATCGAGGAGATCGACATGCTGCTGTCGGTCACCAGGCAGGTCGAGGGCCACACCATTTGCGCGCTCGGCGACGCGGCGGCCTGGCCGATTCAGGGGCTGGTGCAGCATTTCCGCGAGGAAATCGAAGACCGCATCAAGGCCAGAAAGACCGGGCGCGTCTCGGCGATTGCGGCGGAGTGAGTCCCATGACCGACCTTAAGAAGATCAACATCGACGGCAAGGAAATCGAGGTCGACGGCGCGCTGACCATCCTGCAGGCCTGCGAACAGGCTGGCGTGGAGATCCCGCGATTCTGCTATCACGAACGGCTCAGCATCGCCGGCAACTGCCGCATGTGCCTTGTGGAGGTGGTCGGCGGCCCGCCGAAACCCGCCGCCTCCTGCGCCATGCAGGTGCGCGACCTGCGCCCGGGGCCGGAGGGGCAGGCCCCGAAGGTGCTGACCAGATCGCCCATGGTGAAGAAGGCGCGCGAAGGGGTGATGGAATTCCTGCTCATCAACCACCCGCTCGACTGCCCGATCTGCGATCAGGGCGGCGAATGCGATCTTCAGGATCAGGCCATGGCCTACGGGGTCGATTTCTCGCGCTTTCGCGAACCCAAGCGCGCCGCCGCCGAGCTGGATCTGGGGCCGCTGGTGAAGACCTGCATGACCCGCTGCATTTCCTGCACCCGCTGCGTGCGCTTCATCACCGAGGTGGCGGGCGTGCCGGAGATGGGCCAGACCGGGCGCGGCGAGGATTCCGAGATCACCTCGTATCTCGCCCAGACCCTGACCTCGGAATTGCAGGGCAACATCATCGACCTGTGCCCGGTGGGGGCGCTGACCTCGAAACCCTATGCGTTTTCCGCCCGCCCGTGGGAATTGAAGAAGACCGAGACCATCGACGCCATGGATGCGCTCGGGGCCAGCATCCGCGTCGACGTGCGCGGGCGCGAGGTGATGCGCATCCTGCCGCGCAACCATGACGGGGTGAACGAGGAATGGCTGTCGGACCGCTCGCGCTTCATGTGGGACGGGCTGCGCCGACAGCGGCTGGACCAGCCCTATCTGCGCCGCGACGGCAAGCTGGCGCCGGCCTCCTGGGCCGAGGCCTTCGCCGCGATCGCCAGGGCCGCGAAGGGCGGGGTCGTCGCCGGGATCGCCGGGGATCTGGTCCCGACCGAGGCGATGTTCGCGCTCAAGCAACTGGTGGAAAGCCTTGACGGCAAGGTGGAATGTCGCGTCGACGGCGCCCGCCTGCCGATCGGCGACCGCGCCGGATACGCGGGCACGGCGTGCATCGCCGATATCGACGAGGCGACGCGCATCCTGATCATCGGCGCCGATCCGCGCCTGGAAATGCCGGTGCTGAACGCGCGCATCCGCAAGGCCTGGACCAATGGCGCGAAGGTGGCGCTGGTGGGCGAGCCGGCGGACCTCACCTATGACTACACGCATATGGGCGCGGGCGCCGACGCGCTGAAACCCATTGTCGAGATGGGCGGCGACGACGAGATCAGGGCGGCGAAAAGCCTGGTGATCGTCGGGCAGGGCGCCCTGACCCGCGAGGACGGCGCCGCGGTGCTGGCGGCCGCGCGGGCCATCGCCGCCAACACCGACAGCGGCCTGCTGATCCTGCACACCGCCGCGGCGCGGGTGGGCGGCATGGATGTGGGCTTTGTCGCCGAGGGCGGCATGGACGCGCTGGAAGGCGCCGACGTGGTGTTCAACCTCGGCGCCGACGAGATCGACATCGCCCGCGACGAAAGCGGCGGGCCCTTCGTGGTCTACCAGGGCAGCCACGGCGATCGCGGGGCGCACCGCGCCGACGTGATCCTGCCCGGCGCCGCCTTCACCGAGGAAAGCGGCATCTTCGTCAATACCGAGGGCCGCCCGCAGATGGCTTGCCGCGCCGGGTTCCCGCCCGGGCAGGCGAAGGAAAACTGGGCGATCCTGCGCGCCCTGTCGGCGGAGCTGGGCAAGACGCTGCCCCATGACAGCCTCGCGGCGCTGCGCCAGGCGATGATCGCCGCGCATCCGCATCTGGGCCGCATCGACCAGGTCCCCGCGAACGAGGCGCCCGAGGCCGCGGCGCCGGATCTGGACGCGCTGTCGGGCGCGGCTTTCGTCAGCCCGGTGCGCGACCACTATCTCAGCAACCCCATCGCCCGGGCCTCGGCCACGCTGGCCGAACTCAGCCGCGCCAAGCTGGCGCGCGACCTGCCGGTGGCGGCGCAATGACCGGGCCGGTTCGCCGCGGCGCCCGCGCCGCGCTGATCGCCGCGCTGAGCGCGATCGCCATCGCCGCGCCCGCGATCCCGGGCGCCCGCGCCCAGCAGAACGAGGCCGGCGCGCCCAGCGGGCTGGCCAAGCTGTTCGCGACGCCGCGCAAGTTTCTGCGCGCCCAGCTGACCCCCGGCGCCGGCGAATTGGTGAGCGTCGACCTCGACATGCTGTTCGAGGCCGAAGGGCTCAGCGCCTCGGAGATCGACAACCTGATCGCCATCGTGCCCTACGCCATCGCCCGCTGCATCGCCGCGGATTACGCGGTGAAGCACGACGCCGCGCGCATCGCGCTCAGCCTTGGCGAAAACACCGCCAAGCTGGGCCGGGTGGACGGCGAAAAGGCCGTCGCCTCGATCAGCCGCCACGGGTTCCGGGTCACCAACGAACTGACCGCCGACGGCGAGTCGGTGTTCGACGCCGACCGGATGCAGCAGGATTGCGCGGCCAACGATTCGATCCCCGGCTACGACGTCATCGAGAGGACGCAGTGATGGAAGAGACTTTCTGGAGCGCCTACGCCTGGCCGGGCATCGTGATCTTCGCCCAGTGCCTGCTGGTGCTGGTGGCGCTGCTGGTGGCGCTGGCGTTCCTGCTTTACATGGACCGCAAGGTCTGGGCGGCGGTGCAGATGCGCAAGGGCCCGAGCATGGTCGGCCCCTTCGGCCTGCTGCAATCCTTCGCGGATTTCCTGAAATTCATCGTCAAGGAGGTGGTGATTCCCGCCGGCGTCGACAAGGCGGTGTTCTTCCTGGCGCCGATCATGAGCTTCACGCTCGCCGCCATCGCCTGGGTGGTGGTGCCGTTTTCCGACGGCTGGGTGATCTCGGACCTGAATGTCGGGATTCTCTACATCTTCGCGGTGTCCTCGCTGGAGGTCTACGGCGTGATCATGGGCGGCTGGGCGTCGAATTCGAAATACGCGTTCCTCGGGGGGCTGCGCTCGGCGGCGCAGATGGTGTCCTACGAGGTGTCGATCGGCTTCATCATCATCGGCGTTCTGATCACCACCGGGTCGCTCAATCTCAGCGACATCGTGCGCGCGCAGGACGGGTCCTACGGGCTGCTCAGCTGGTACTGGCTGCCGCATTTCCCGATGCTGATCCTGTTCTTCATCTCGGCGCTGGCCGAAACCAACCGCCCGCCCTTCGACCTGCCCGAGGCGGAATCCGAACTGGTGGCCGGGTATCAGGTGGAATACTCCTCGACCCCGTATCTGCTGTTCATGATCGGCGAATACCTCGCCATCGTGCTGATGTGCGCGCTGGTCACCATCCTGTTTTTCGGCGGCTGGCTGTCGCCGGTCCCGGGGCTGCCCGACGGGGTGTTCTGGTTCGTCGCCAAGGCGGTGTTCGTCTTTTTCATCTTCGCCATGGTGAAAGCCATCGTGCCGCGTTTTCGCTATGACCAGCTGATGCGGCTGGGCTGGAAAGTGTTCCTGCCGTTGTCGCTGGGCTGGGTTGTGCTGGTCGCCGGCTTCGCGCAATACGGCGTCCCCGGCTACGCCCGCTGGTAAGGAGAGACCGAAATGGCTATCACCGTCGCCGGCTTCGCGCGCTACTTCGTGTTGATGGATTTCATCAAGGGCTTCGGGCTGGGGATGAAATATTTCCTGAAACCCAAGGCCACGCTGAACTACCCCCATGAAAAGGGTCCGCTGTCGCCCCGGTTCCGGGGCGAACACGCGCTGCGCCGCTATCCCAACGGCGAGGAGCGCTGCATCGCCTGCAAGCTGTGCGAGGCGATCTGCCCGGCGCAGGCGATCACCATCGAGGCGGAGCCGCGCGAAGACGGATCGCGCCGCACCACGCGCTACGACATCGACATGACCAAATGCATTTTCTGCGGGTTCTGTCAGGAGGCCTGCCCGGTGGACGCCATCGTCGAGGGGCCGAATTTCGAATACGCCACCGAGACCCGCGAGGAGCTGTTCTACAACAAGGACAAGCTGCTTGAGAACGGCGCGCGCTGGGAGGCCGAGATCGCCCGCAACCTGGAACTGGACGCGCCGTACCGATGACCTGCCCCCGGCGCGGATCCTGATCCGCCCGGGGCGTCCAAACGCAAGCCGGCCCGCGATCGCGTGGCGCGGAAACCTGAAAAAAGGCAAGCCGGAAAACCCGGCGAGGGAACGAGAGACAGCCATGGCAGTTGCGATCCTGACATTCTATCTGTTCGCCTTCACGGCGATCGCCGCGGGCGTCTTCGTGGTGTTCGCGCGCAATCCGGTGCATTCGGTGCTCTGGCTGATCCTGGCGTTCTTCTCCTCGGCGGGGCTGTTCGTGCTCATGGGGGCGGAATTCGTCGCCATGCTCATGGTCATCGTCTATGTGGGCGCGGTGGCGGTGCTGTTCCTGTTCGTGGTGATGATGCTGGACGTGGATTTTTCCGAACTGAAGGACGGGCTGGCGGATTACCTGCCGGTGGGGCTGCTGGTCGGGGTGGTGCTGCTGGTGCAGCTGGGGCTGCTGTTCGGTCACTGGATCATCGCCGAGGAGGCCCCGGCCATGCGCGCCGCGGTCACCCCGATCCCCAGCGACATCCACAACACCCAGGCGCTGGGGCGGCTGATCTACACGGAATACGCCTTCCTGTTCCAGATCGCCGGGCTGGTGCTGTTCGTGGCGATGATCGGCGCCATCGTGCTGACCATGCGCCACAAGCCCAAGGCCAAGCGCCAGAACATCCTCGAACAGATCCACCGGGATCCCGCCGAGGCGGTGACGCTGCACGACGTCAAGCCGGGCCAGGGCATTTAGGGAGCGATGACATGAGCGCTGAAACGGGCATCGGCCTTGAACATTACCTGACGGTGGCGGCGATCCTGTTCGTCATCGGCATCTTCGGCATCTTCCTGAACCGCAAGAACGTCATCGTCATCCTGATGTCGATCGAGCTGATGCTGCTGGCGGTGAACATCAACTTCGTCGCGTTCTCGACCTATCTGGGCGACATGGCGGGGCAGGTGTTCACGCTGTTCGTGCTGACCGTGGCCGCCGCCGAGGCCGCCATCGGGCTGGCCATTCTGGTGTGTTTCTTCCGCAACCGCGGCGCCATCGCGGTGGACGACGTCAACGTGATGAAGGGCTGAGCGCATGACCACGTTCATTCTGCTTGCGCCGCTGCTGGGCGCGCTGATCGCCGGCTTCGGCCATCGCGCCCTTGGCGAGCGCATGGTGATGCTGTCCACCACCGGCATCCTGCTGTTCACCGCGCTGCTGTCCTGGATCGTGTTCTTCACCGGCGAGGGCGTGGAGATCACGCCGCTGTTCCGCTTCATCGACAGCGGCAGCCTCAGCGCCGACTGGTCGGTGCGCGTCGACGGGCTCACAAGGGTGATGCTGGTGGTGGTGACCACGGTGTCCTCGCTCGTGCATCTCTATTCCATCGGCTACATGGAGGAGGATGACGGCAAGCCGCGCTTCTTCGCCTACCTGTCCTTCTTCACCTTCGCCATGCTGGCGCTGGTCACGGCCGACAACCTGCTGCAGATGTTCTTCGGCTGGGAGGGCGTGGGCGTCGCCTCGTATCTGCTGATCGGCTTCTGGTTCAAGAAACCCTCCGCCAACGCCGCGGCGATCAAGGCCTTCGTGGTCAACCGGGTCGGGGATTTCGGGTTCCTGCTGGGCATCGTCGGGCTGTTCTACCTGACCGACAGCATCAGCTTCGACGTGATCTTCGACAAGGCGCCGGAGCTGGCGGAAACCCAGCTGCGCTTCCTCTGGACCGACTGGAACGCGGCCGAGGTGGTGGGGCTGCTGCTGTTCATCGGGGCCATGGGCAAGTCGGCGCAGCTGTTCCTGCACACCTGGCTGCCCGACGCGATGGAGGGCCCGACCCCGGTCTCGGCGCTGATCCACGCCGCCACCATGGTCACCGCCGGCGTGTTCCTGGTCTGCCGCATGTCGCCGCTCTACGAAGTGGCGCCGTCGGCGTCGCTGTTCATCACGGTGATCGGCGCCTCGACCGCGTTCTTCGCCGCCACCGTGGGGCTGGTGCAGAACGACATCAAGCGGGTGATCGCCTATTCCACCTGTTCGCAGCTGGGCTACATGTTCGCCGCCGCCGGGGTGGGGTTCTATCAGGCGGCGATGTTCCATCTGTTCACCCACGCCTTCTTCAAGGCGCTGCTGTTCCTCGGGGCCGGCGCGGTGATCCACGCCATGCATCACGAACAGGACATGCGCCAATACGGCGGCCTGCGCAAAAAGATCCCGCTGACCTTCGCCATGATGGTGCTGGGCACGCTGGCCATCACCGGCGTCGGCATCCCGTTCTCGGGCGACCTGCTGGGCGTGCCCTTCGGCTTCGCCGGCTTCGTGTCCAAGGACGCGATCATCGAGGGCGCCTACGCCGGAGGGTCGACCTACGCCTTCTGGCTGCTGGTGATCGCGGCGCTGATGACCTCGTTCTATTCCTGGCGGCTGATCTTCATGACCTTCTACGGCAAGCCGCGGGACCGCAAGGCCCATGAGCACGCCCATGAAAGCCCCAACACGATGATGATCCCGCTCTATGTGCTGGGCGCGGGCGCGGCGCTGGCGGGGATGCTGTGGTATGGCAGCTTCGTGGGCCACGGGGCCGAGGAATTCTTCGGCGAATCCATCGCCATGGGCGCGGGCAACGAGGTGCTGCACGACTATCACGGCGTGCCCGCCTGGGTGAAGATCGCGCCCTTCGTCGCCATGGCGCTGGGGCTGGGCGCGGCATGGTGGTTCTACATCGCCAACCCGGCGCTGCCGCGCCAGCTGGCCGAACGCCATCACGGGCTGTACCAGTTCCTGCTCAACAAGTGGTATTTCGACGAACTCTACGACCTCGTCTTCGTGCGCACCGCCAAGTGGATCGGCCGGACGCTGTGGAAAACGGGCGACGGGACCATCGTCGACGGGACCATCGACGGGGTGGCCATGGGGCTGATCCCCCGGCTCACGCGCTTCGCGGGCCGGTTGCAGTCGGGCTATCTCTACCATTACGCATTCGTCATGCTGATCGGGGTGTCCGTGCTCGTCACCTGGATCTCGATCGCCGGGTCCGCCACCGGAGGGGCGCACTGATGGAAAACATCCTCTCCCTCATCACTTTCCTGCCGATGATCGGCGCGCTGGCGCTGATGCTGGTGCTGCGCGGCGACGACAAGGCGGCCCGGCTCAACGCCAAGATCGTGGCGCTGCTGACCACCACCGCCACCTTCGCGCTCAGCCTGGTGATCCTCACCGGCTTCGACCCCGCCGACACCGGGTTCCAGTTCGTCGAGGAGGGCCAGTGGCTGCCGGGCGTGAGCTACAAGATGGGCGTCGACGGAATCTCGATCCTGTTCGTCATGCTCACCACCTTCCTGATGCCCATCGTCATCGGCGCAAGCTGGCATGTGGAACACCGGGTCAAGGAATACATGGCCGCCTTCCTGGTGCTGGAAACCCTGATGATCGGCGTGTTCTGTGCGCTCGACATCGTGCTGTTCTACGTGTTCTTCGAGGCCGGCCTGATCCCCATGTTCCTGATCATCGGCATCTGGGGCGGCAAGGAACGGGTCTACGCGGCCTTCAAGTTCTTCCTCTACACGCTGCTCGGTTCGGTGCTGATGCTGATCGCGCTGATCGCCATGTACTGGGACGCGGGCACCACCGACATCGCCAAGCTGCTGACCCATGAATTCTCCTATGCCAGCATCGACGTGCTGGGCTGGCAGATCGCGGGCGGCTTCCAGACCCTGCTCTGGCTCGGCTTCTTCGCCAGCTTCGCGGTGAAGATGCCCATGTGGCCGGTGCACACCTGGCTGCCCGACGCCCATGTGCAGGCGCCCACCGCCGGGTCGGTGGTGCTGGCGGCGATCCTGCTGAAGATGGGCGGCTACGGCTTCCTGCGCTTTTCGCTGCCCATGTTCCCGGTGGCCTCGGATCTGATGGCGAATTTCGTCTTCACCCTGTCGGTGATCGCCATCGTCTACACCTCGCTTGTGGCGCTGGTGCAGGAGGACATGAAGAAGCTGATCGCCTATTCCTCGGTCGCCCATATGGGCTTCGTCACCATGGGCATCTTCGCGGCCAACAAGCAGGGCGTCGACGGCGCGGTGTTCCAGATGCTGAGCCACGGCTTCATCTCCGGCGCGCTGTTCCTGATCGTGGGGGTGATCTACGACCGCATGCACACCCGCGACATAGCCGCCTATGGCGGGCTGGCGGTCCGCATGCCGGTCTACGCGCTGGTGTTCATGCTGTTCACCATGGGCAATGTGGGCCTGCCGGGCACGTCGGGCTTCGTGGGCGAATTCCTGACCATCGCCGGCGCCTTCCAGGCCAACACCTGGGTGGCCTTCATCGCCAGCACCGGGGTGATCCTCAGCGCCGCCTACGCGCTGTGGCTGTATCGCCGGGTGGCGTTCGGCGACCTGATCAAGCAGAGCCTGAGCTCCATCGCCGACATGGACCGCCGGGAAAAACTGATGTTCGCGCCGCTGATCGCGATGATGCTGCTGCTCGGGGTGTATCCGAGTCTGGCGACCGACCTGTTCGGGCCGTCCGTCACCGCGTTGCTCACCGACATGCAGACCGCGCTCGCGCAAGCCGACGTCGACGGCGTCCGCCTCGCGATGCAGCACTGACGAGAGAGAGACAAGACCATGTTGAGCGCCGATCTTTCCGTCATTCTGCCCGAGGTCATTCTCGCCGTCTTCGCCATGGCGTCGCTGATGCTCTGCGTCTACGGGGGGCAGGATCGCTGGGCCTCCATGCTGACCTGGGCCACGGCGCTGGCGTTTGCGTTGCTGGGCCTGTTCATCGGCTTTCGCGAGGGCGCGCACGAAGCCTTCAACGGCGCCTTCGTCTCCGACGGCTTCGCGCGCTACGCCAAGGTGACGCTGCTGTTCTCGGCCGCCGCCATCCTGGTCCTGTCCGAGGATTACCTGCGCCGCCACAAGCTGATGAAATTCGAATACCCGGTGCTGATCGCGCTGGCCGTGGTGGGCATGATGATCATGGTCTCGGCCGGGGATCTGATGTCGCTCTACATGGGGTTGGAACTGCAGTCGCTGGCGCTCTACGTGGTCGCCGCCTTCCGCCGCGACAGCCTGAAATCCACCGAGGCGGGGCTGAAATACTTCGTTCTGGGCGCGCTCAGTTCGGGGATGCTGCTGTATGGCGCCTCGCTGATCTACGGCTACACCGGGGCGACGCGGTTCGAATCCATCTCCACGGTGATCGGCGCCGAGGGCGTGTCCCTCGGCCTGCTGTTCGGGCTGGTGTTCCTGTGCGCGGGGCTGGCGTTCAAGATCTCCGCCGCGCCGTTCCACATGTGGACGCCGGATGTCTACGAGGGCTCGCCGACCCCGGTCACCGCCTTTTTCGCCACCGCGCCCAAGGTGGCGGCGGCGGCGATGTTCGCGCGGGTGCTGTATGACGGCTTCGGCCACAATGTCAGCGACTGGCAGCAGATCCTGACCTTCCTGGCGCTGGCCTCGATGTTCCTCGGGTCGATCGCCGCCATCGGCCAGACCAACCTGAAGCGGCTGATGGCCTATTCCTCGATCGCCCATATGGGCTTCGCGCTGGTGGGGCTTGCGGCGGGCACCGAACAGGGGGCCTCGTCGCTGCTGATCTACCTCGCCATCTACGTGACCATGAATATCGGCGTCTTCGCCTTCATCCTGTGCATGGAGCGCGACGGCGCCGCGGTCACCCAGATCTCCGACCTCACGGGGCTGTCGCGCAGCCAGCCGGGCATGGCGCTGGCGCTGGCGGCGCTGTTTCTCAGCCTTGCCGGGATCCCGCCGCTGGTGGGATTCTTCGGCAAGTATTTCGTGTTCATGGCGGCGGTCGAGGCCGGGCTGACGCCGCTGGCGCTGGCCGGCGCGGTGGCCTCGGTGATCGGCGCCTACTACTATCTGCGCATCGTCAAGCTGATGTATTTCGACGACCCGGACGCGGTGCTGACCGGGGCCATGCCCATGGCCCATGTGGCGGCGCTGAGCGTCTCGGCGCTGATCATGGGGCTGGGCTGGCTGCCCTTCGTCAACGGCTTCGGCGTGCCGGCGATCGCCATGGAGGCGGCGGCGACGCTGTTCCAGTAGCGGATGGCTGGGACCGGGGCAGGGTTGGCGCGCCCGGGGCCGGCGTTGGCGGATCCGGGGCCGGCGCGCCGGGCGGGTCTTGCCCAGGCGGATCGCCTGATCCTCGAGCAGATCGACAGCACCAACGAGGAGGCGCGCCGCGCCGCCCGCGCCGGCGCGCCCGGCCCGTTGTGGATCATGGCGCGGCGCCAGACCGGCGGGCGCGGGCGGCGCGGGCGCGTCTGGCGGGCGCCGCCGGGCAATCTCAACGCCACGCTGCTGATGCGCCCCGCCGCGCCCCCGGCGCTGGCGGCGCTTTACGGGTTTGTCGCCGCGCTGGCGGTCGCCGATCTGCTGGAAACCTGCGCCCCGGGCGCCGGCGTGGCGCTGAAATGGCCCAATGACGCGCTGCTGAACGGCGGCAAGGTCGCCGGCATCCTGCTGGAAAGCGAGGGCGCGGGGGCGCGGCTGAACTGGCTGGCGGTGGGGATCGGCGTCAACCTTGCCGCCCACCCGGACCTGCCGGTCGGCGAAACGGGCGCGCATCCGCCCGCCAGCCTCGCCGCGGTCTGCGCGCCGCCCGACCCCGAAACCGCGCTCGACATCCTCGCCGCCGCCTTCGCGCGCCATGCGGCGGCGCTGGAACGCGAGGGCTTCGCGCCGATCCGCACGGCCTGGCTCGCCCGCGCCGCGCGGCTTGGCCAGCCGATCGAGGCCCGGTTGCCCCATGAAACCGTCAGCGGGATTTTCAGGGACATCGACGCCGGCGGCGCGCTGGTTCTGGCGACGCCGGAGGGCGAACGGCGCTTCGCCGCCGCCGAGGTGCATTTCCCCCCGCCGCCCCCCCGCCCCCCCGCATGAAAGGCGCGACCCGATGCTGCTGACCATCGACATGGGCAACACCAACTGCGTGTTCGCGGTGCATGACGGCGAACGCTTCCTCGCCGACTGGCGCTGCGCCACCGATACCCGACGCACCGGCGACGAATACTTCGTCTGGCTGCACCAGCTGATGAACCTCGCCGAGATCGCGCCGCGCGACATCGACGCGGTGGTGCTGTCCTCGACGGCGCCGCGCGCCGTGTTCAATCTGCGGGTGCTGTGCGACAAGTATTTTCACGCCCGCCCGCTGGTGGTTGGGGCGCCGGGCTGCAAGCTGGGCCCCGCGCCCCGCGTCGACCCCCAGACCCGGGTCGGCGCCGACCGGCTGGTCAACGCGCTGTCGGCCTATCGCAGCTATGGCGGCAATCTCATCGTGGTGGATTTCGGCACCGCCACCACCTTCGACGTGGTCGGCCATGACGGCGCCTATGAAGGCGGGGTGATCGCGCCGGGCGTCAACCTGTCGCTGAAGGCCCTGCAGGACGCCGCCGCGGCGTTGCCCGAGGTGGATGTCGCCCGCCCCGACAAGGTGATCGGCGTGAATACGGTGGCCTGCATGCAGTCAGGCATATACTGGGGGTATGTGAGCATGGTCGAAGGGCTGTGCCGCCGAATCATGCTTGAACATCACGACGACATGAAAGTGATCGCCACCGGCGGACTTTCACCGCTTTTCGCGCGCGGCGCGGAAATCATTGACGCCGTGGATCGTGACCTGACCCTGCGGGGGCTGGTCGCGGTGCACGAACTGAACCGATAGGAAGGCCTCAAATGGCTCAGGACGACGATCTGGTTTTCGTGGCGCTTGGCGGCGCCGGCGAGATCGGCATGAACATGTATCTCTATGGCTGCGGGCGCGGCGCCAGGCGGCGCTGGATCATGGTGGATTGCGGCGTCAGCTTCGGCGATATGGACTCCAGCCCCGGCATCGACATCATCATGGCCGATCCCGGTTTCATCGTCGAACGGGCCGACAAGCTCGACGCCATCTTCGTCACCCACGCGCACGAGGATCACATCGGCGCGCTGGGCCGCCTGTGGCCGCGGTTGCGCGCGCCGATCTACGCCCAGCCCTTCACCGCCGCGCATGTGAAGCGCAAGATGGAGGAGGCGGGCCAGAAACCCTCCGTCGTCAAGACGATCACCGGCGGCGCGGTCAAGGCCGGGCCGTTCACCGTGCGCTTCCAGCCGGTCACCCATTCGATCCCCGAGGCCGCGGCGCTGGTCATCGACACGCCCCATGGGCGCATCGTGCACACCGGCGATTTCAAGATCGACAACGCCCCGCAGATGGGCGAGCCCTTCGACCATGCGGCGTTCCGCAAGCTCGGTGACGAGGGCGTGCACGCGCTGATCTGCGATTCAACCAACGTGTTCCTGCCCGGCCATGGCGGCTCCGAGGCCGATGTGCTGAACCCGCTCGCCGAACTGATCCGCGAGGCCAAGGGCGCCGTCGCCGCCACCACCTTCGCCTCAAACGTGCCGCGCGTGCGCAGCCTGGCGCTGCAGGCGCGTCAGGGCGGGCGTTCCATCGTGCTGGTGGGGCGCGCCATGCGGCGCATGATCGAGGTCTCGATGGAGACCGGGCTGCTGACGGATTTCCCCGAGACCATCTCCGAGGAGGAGGCCGCGAGCGTGCCCTCGGATCACCTGTTCTACATCGTCACCGGATCGCAGGGCGAGGGCCGCGCGGCGCTGGCGCGGATCGCCAGCGGCGCCCACCCATCGGTGTCGCTTGGCGACGGCGACACGGTGATCTTTTCCTCAAAGACCATTCCGGGCAATGAATCCGGGGTGTTCCGGCTTTACAACCTGCTGTCCGAACGCGGCGTCAAGGTGATCGACGAAAGCGTCGGGCGCATCCATGTCTCGGGCCATGCGCGGCGCGAGGATCTGCGGGTGATGTATGACGCCCTGCGCCCGCGCATCGCCGTGCCCATGCATGGCGAGCACCGGCACCTGACCGAACACGCGGCTTTCGCCGAAAGCCTCGGCGTGCCCTCGATCGCCGCGCCCAACGGCACGGTGACGGCGATCGGCGGCGATCGCCCCCGGATCGTCGGTTCCGCTGACACCGGGATGCTGTATCTCGACGGCTCGACGCTGGTCGGGGCGTTTGACGGGGTGATCCGCGCCCGCCTGAAGCTGGCGCGACAAGGCCATGTGGCGGTGAGCGTGGTGGTGGATGACAGCGGCGAGCTGCTCGCCGATCCGGAAATCCGCATCACCGGCGGCCCCGAGACCGGCGAAGGCTACCCGGCGCCGCTGGAGCAGCTGATCTACGACGCAGTGGACGCGGAAATCGAGAAGGCCCCGCGAAAACAGCGCTCCGACAAGCAGCTGGAGGATCTGGCCGCGCGCGCCGTGCGCCGGGTCTGCGGTCGATTCTGGGGCAAGAAGCCGGTTGTGAGCATCCTGCTGTCGCGGCTCGAGGATTGAGCCGCGCCGCCCCCGCCGGCCGCGTCCCGGACCCGATCCGGGACCGGCTTGCGGGGGCGGCGGCGGCCGGTTGGGGCGCGGGTCAGCGCAGCCAGGTTTCGATCGCCGCCTTGTCGGGCACCGAGCCCACATGCACCACCGCGCCGTCGATGACCACGCCCGGCGTCGACATCACCCCGGCGGCCATGATCAGGCCCATGTCGGTGACTTTCTCGATCTTGACGTCGGCGCCCAGCTGACCGGCGACCTCGGCGATCAAGTCCGCCGTGGTCGCGCATTTCCTGCAGCCCGATCCGAGCACCTGAACGGTTTTCATTGTCTTCTCCTCTTGATGACGCGCGCCCCTCAGGCCAGCGCGTTGAACAGATAGCCGATGCTGACGAAGGCCAGCGCCAGATACCCCGCGAACAGCGCCAGCATCTGCGGGCGCAGCACCTTGCGCAGGATCATCATCTCCGGCAGGGAAATCGCCGCCACCGACATCATCAGCGCCAGCACCGTGCCGATGGGCACGGATTTGGCCAGCAGCGCCTCGGCCACCGGGATCACCCCGGTGGCGTTGGAATACAGCGGAATGCCGACGAACACCGCGACGATGGGGGCGAACGCGTTGTCCCGCCCGGCGTATTCGGTGAAAAAGCTCTGCGGGACGAACCCGTGCAGCGCCGCCCCGGCGCCGACGCCGATCAGCACGTAAAGCCAGACCCGCCCGACGATCTCGCGCACCTGCGCCCAGGCGAACCGGATGCGCCCGCGCAAGCTGTCGTCGATCTCCGGCAGCGCGATCTTGCCCATGCGGATTTTCCAGACGTAATCCTCGACATATCGCTCCAGCCGCGCCTTGTCGGTCAGCCAGCCGCCCAGCACGCCCACCGCCATGCCGGCGATCACGTAGATCGCCGCCAGTTTCCAGCCGACGATCCCGGCCAGGATCACCACCGCCACCTCGTTGATCATCGGCGAGGCGGTCAGGAACGCCATGGTGACGCCGAGCGGGATCCCCGCCTCGAGAAACCCGATGAACAGCGGCACCGAGGAGCACGAGCAGAACGGCGTCACCGCCCCGAGCCCCACGGCCATGACATAGGCGACGCCGCGCGGCTTGCCCTCGATATAGCCGCGCACCCGTTCGGGTTGCAGCATGGAGCGGAAAAAGCCGATGACGAAGATGATCGCCGCCAGCAGGAAGAAGATCTTCGTCACGTCCTCGACGAAAAAATGCACCGCGTCCGCCAGCTTGGTCGCCGGGTCCAGCCCGAGCAGGCGATAGGCGGTCCAGTCCGCCAGAATGGTGAAGATTTCGAACATCTCGGGGCCTCTAGCGGGGGGGGGGCTGGTCAGGTCAGGCCGCTGTCCGCGCGACGGCGGGGCGCGCTTCCATGGCGTTCAGGCAGTGCAGATCGGCGCGCGCCTGGGCGTCGTCGGTCTGGGCCAGCGCTGCGTCCAGCAGGCTGGCGATCGCCGCCGCCATGGGGGGCGCCAGCCGGTACAGGATCCATTGCGCGTGGCGTTCGGGGCGCACCAGCCCGGCGGCGCGCAGCAGCGCCAGATGTCGGGATATCTTGGGCTGCCCGGCCTGCAGCGCATGCGCCAGTTCGCAGACGCAAAGCGGCTGCTGGCGCCAGATCAGATGCAGGATGCGAAACCGCGTCTCGTCTCCCATCAATGCCAGCAGGTCATGCGGGGCCATGGCGGCCTCCTTCGTTGCGTTGCGGTTTTCATATATGCCTGTGCGTATATACGTCAATCCATATATGCGCGGTCAGATCGCCGCACGCCCTGCGGCGGCGCGGAACGCCTTGAGCCAGCCCAGCCCCGCCTCGACCCCGGCGCGGGGGCGGTATTCGGCGCCAAAGAACCCGTCATAGCCGAGCGCCGCGATGGCCGGCAGCAGCCGGTCATAGGCGATCTCGCCCTCGTCGGGTTCGGCGCGCGACGGCGCGGCGGCGAATTGCACATGGCCGATCAGCGGCAGCAGGCGTTCGCAGCGGCGCAGCAGGTCGCCGGAGACGATCTGGACGTGGTAGCAGTCGAACATCAGGCGGATTTTCGGCGTGTCGAGCGTGGCGATGATCGCCGCCGCCTGGTCCGCGGCGTTGAGAAAATATCCCGGCGCGTCGCGCGGGTTCAGCGGCTCGATCAGCAGGGTGACCCCTTCGGGCGCCGCCCGCGCCGCGTAGTCGAGGCTTTCGAGAAACGCCGCCTCCGCCGCCGGTCCCCGCGCGCGGCCGGCCATCACATGCACCGATCGCGCGCCGATGCGCGCCGCCCAGTCCAGCGCCTGATCGATGTCGCCGCGCGCATCCGCGGCGCGGCCGGGCAGGGCGGCGCGCCCGACCTCGCCCGCCGCCGCGTCGCCGCGCGCGGTGTTGAGCCCGAGCATGGGCAGCCCGGTCTGGGTCAGCGCCGCGCCAATGGCGGCGGCGTCCTCGGCATAGGGCCAGTGGATCTCCACCGCGTCGAATCCGGCGGCGGCGGCGGCGCGGATCGCCTCGGGCAGCGGCCGGTCATTCCACAGAAAGCCGAGATTGGCCGAGAATTTCAGTTTCATGGAAATACTCCGGTCAGTCGCATGCGGGGCCGGCGTCAGCCGGGGCCGGACACCTGTTCATCCAGCCGGTCGGTGGCCGGGGCCGGGCGCGCGGACAACGCCTCGATCCTTGCGTAAAGCTCCGGGGTCATGTCGATGTCGACCGAATCCAGCGACGGGCGCAGCTGCTGAACCGAGCGCGCGCCGATGATCGGCGCGGTGACGCCGGGATGCGCGCCGGCCCAGGCGACGGCGAGGCTCACCGGATGCACCCCCATGTCGCGCGCCATGTCGGCCAGCGCCGCCGCCGTGTCAAAGACGCGGGCTTCGCCGTAGCGCAGCTTGTAGCTGTCCCATTCGGTCAGCCGCCCGCCCTCGCCGCGGGCGTATTTGCCGCTGAGCAGGCCGCCGCCCAGCGGGCTGTAGGAGATCACGCCGATGTCCTCGGCCTGGGCCAGGGGCAGGATCTCGACCTCCGCCTGACGCTTGACCAGCGAATACATCGGCTGGATCACGTCGAGCCGCGACCAGCCGCGCTTGTCGGCGATGCCGAGCGCGCGGGCGATCTGCCATGCGGCGTGATTCGAGGCCCCGAGATAGATCGCCTTGCCGGCGCGGGCCAGATCCTCCAGCGCGCGCAGCTGATCCTCCTGATGCGCGGGGTCGTCGGAATGGTGCAGGAACAGGATGTCGAGCCGGTCGGTGTCGAGCCGCCGCAGGCTGTCCTCGACCTGCCGGCGGATCGCCATCCGGCTGAGCCCGCCCATGAAATAGCATTTCGAGGTCAGCACGATCTGGTCGCGCTCATGGGCGATCAGCCGGCCGAGAATGGTTTCCGAAACGCCGTTGCCGTAGATGTTGGCGCAGTCGAAGAAGGAGATCCCGGCCTCGCGGCTGGCGGCGTAGAGCCTTGCGGATTCAGCTTCGTCGGCGTCGGTTCCGAACGACATGGTCCCAAGGCAGAGCTGCGACACCCCGACCCCGGTGCGGCCCAGATTGACGGTTTGCATGGCGGCGCTCCTGTTCAATGACGTCGGGCGCACACTGGGCGCGGCGCGGCGCGGCTGTCAATTCCCGAGCGCCGGGGGTCAGACGGCGTAGAGCGCCAGAATCGCCAGCAGCAGGTAGGTGACCGGAGCGGCCAGAAACAGTTTCATCGTCGGTCCTCATGCGCGCGGCGGGGTGCGGGAAGCTGGGCGCGGGAAGCTGGGCGGTCGCCGGCGTCTGGATGACAGATGGGCGCCTGGGGCGCGGATTGCGAGCGGGCGCGCCGGCTGCGCGCGCCGACGTGATGATGTCGTGACGTTCGGCGGTTGGGCGGCTGGCGCGCAAAAGGCCCGGCGTCGCCGCCGGGCCCTGCAAGACGCGTCGCTGAAAGCGCGCCGCCCGTCGCGGGCGGCGCAGGCTTACTTGGGCAATTCGCCCTCGAGCCCCTCCACGTAGAAATTCATCCCCACCAGATCGCCGTCCGGGGCGGTCTCGCCGGCCTTGAGCCAGACCGAGCCGTCCTGCTTGTTGATCGGCCCGGTGAAGGGGTGAAGCGTGCCCGCGGCGATGGCTTCGGCTGCAGCCTGCGCCCTGGCGCGCACGTCTTCGGGGATGCGTTTGGAGAAATCGCCGATCTTCACCATGCCCGGGCCGATGCCGTCCCATGTGTTGGCGCTTTCCCAGGCGCCGTCCATCACCGCCTGCACTCGGGCGATGTAGTAGGGCGCCCAGTTGTCGATGATCGAACTCAGCCGGGCGTTCGGGCCGAACTTGGTCATGTCCGAGGCCTGGCCGAAGGCGTAGATGCCCTTTTCCTCGGCGATGGTCATGGCGGCGGGGCTGTCGGTGTGCTGCATGATCACGTCGACGCCCTGTTCGATCAGCGCGTTGGCGGCGTCGGCCTCCTTGCCGGGATCGAACCAGGTGTTGACCCAGACCACCTTGAACTTGACCTCGGGGTTCACCGATTTCGCCGCGAGATAGGCGGCGTTGATGCCGCGCACCACCTCGGGGATCGGGAAGGAGGCGATGTAGCCGATGGAGTTCGACTTGGTCATGCTTCCGGCGATCAGGCCGATCACGTGGCGGCCCTCGTAAAAGCGCGCCGAATAGGTCGAGACGTTCCTGGCGCGCTTGTAGCCGGTGGCGTGTTCGAATTTCACCTTGGGAAACTGCTTGGCCACCTTCAGCGTCGGGTTCATGTAGCCGAACGAGGTGGTGAAGATCAGGTCATAGCCCGACTGGGCCATCTGGCGCAGGGCGCGTTCGGCGTCCGGGCCCTCGGGGACGCTTTCCAGATAGGTGGTCTCGACCTTGTCGCCAAAGGCCTCCTCGATGGCCTTGCGGCCCTGGTTGTGTTCGTAGGACCAGCCGAAATCGCCGACGGGGCCTACATAGATGAAGCCGATTCTGGTTTTCTCCGCGGCCTGCGCCGCTGCGGCGAGACCGAGCGCTGCGATTGCCGCGAGCAGCGTTTTTGCGTGGTTCATGTACTGGGACCTCCTATGTCCTCTCTGCCGCCGCCGCCGCCCGGCATTGTTTCGCCGGTTGCGGATGCGCGGATGGACGCGCCGTCTTACGGGCTGCGCCGACGCGCGCCGGGTCGAGGCGCGCGAAAGGCAACGATACAGAGCGCGTCGTCGGACGTCATGGGGAAAATGGCGCCTCGCGGATGAGCGGGTCGCGCGGCGGACGGCGCCTTGGAGCGGCGCGGAATGCGCATCGGATCTCGCTGTTGCGAGACCGACCGAGGCGGGGGCGCCGCGTCTGCTCCCGCGCCCGTGGCTCAGTCCGGGCCCGCGGCGCGTCGCCAGTTCGGCGCATGGGGCGGCCGTCGAGCCTGGGGGAGCCGCCGGCGCAGGACTCGCAGCCCGCCGCGGGCGGTGATCTCGCCACCGGCGCGGGAGCAGACGCGGCGCCCCCCTCAAGGGGGGGCGGGCGTCGGGTCAGGGGGGTGGAAACCTGTCCGGCGACGGCGCTTCGTCGTCGCAGAAGCTGTGGATCCCTTCGTCAAGCCCGTGGCGCATGGCGCCGCGAGGATCCGCGAGGGGGGTGCTTTCGGCGCGCCCCGCCGGCCCCGCGGGCGCGCGCAGTTCGGCCTCGGCGCGTTTCAGCGGCGCTTGGGCGTCGGCGTCGGCGGGATCGAGGATCGTGACCCCGGAGCGCGCGACCAGCCCCGGCCCGGCGGCGGTGATGGTGCCGGTCAGGCGTTCAAGGCAGATGCGCGCGTCCACATCCGCGGTTTCGGGCATCAGCAGCGCCAGGCGCCCGTCGCCCAGATCCGCCAGCAGGTCGCTGGCGCGCAGGTCGCGGCGGCAGCCGCGGGCCAGCGCCGCGAAGGCCGCGTCCGGCAAGGGCGCGTCGCCTTCGCGGGAAATCTCGATCAGCGCCAGCGAGGTGGGCCGCGAATAGCGGCTGAGCATCCCGCGGGCCCGGGCGAAGGCCTCGAGCGCGCCGCGCGCCGTGAGCAGCCCGGTCTTCGGGTCGATATGGGCGGCCTGCCGCTGCGTCAGCTCGGCGGCGAATTTCATCGCCGCGGCCGCCATGCGCAGCCGGTCCGACGGACCAAACCGCCCCGGCGCCGGATCGAAGACGCTGATGGCGCCGCGCGCATGTCCCGCGTTGCCCGGCAGCGGCGCGCCCATGGCGCTGCGCAGGCGGATCGGCAGATGCGCCAGCGTCGAGTCCGCCAGATTCGGGTCCACCAGCATGTCCGGCGCCGCCAGCGCCGCGCCCTCGGCGATCACCCGCGCGCAGAACACGTCATCGACGATGGCCTCGGAATCCAGGTCCTCCGCGGCGAAGATCAGCGGAAAATCATGCTCCGGCAGCGCCACCGCCGCCACCGGCGCGTTCAGCGCGGTGCGCGCGGCCTGCGCGCATGCTGCGATGTCCTGCGCGCCAAACCGGGCGAACGCGCCCTCCTGTCTCTCAGCCATGTCTTCGCCCCCCAAGCGCCCACGCAAATGTCAGAGGCTCAGGCTAGAGGCCAAATCCTAAGAAACCGGCAAGCCGGATCAGGTGGCGGCGAAGAACGGCCGCCCGAGGCAGCCGGGCGCGTTCAGCCGCGCCCGGGTCTTGTCGGCGGAGATGATCACCAGCACCACTATGGTGGCGATGTAGGGGGTCATGGACAGATACTGGCTTTCGATGGCCACCCCCAGCGCCTGCAGGTTGAGCTGCAGGATGGTCACCCCGCCGAAGATATAGGCGCCGAGCATCGCCCGCCACGGTTTCCAGGCCGCGAACACCACGATCGCCAGCGCGATCCAGCCGCGCCCCGAGGTCATGCCCTCGACCCAGAGCGGGGTCTGCACCAACGCCAGATAGGCCCCGCCGAGCCCGGCGCAGGCGCCTCCGAACATGATCGCCGCAAAGCGGATCGCCACCACCCGGTAGCCGATGGCGTGCGCCGCATCGTGGTTTTCGCCCACCGCGCGCAGCACCAGCCCGGCGCGGGTGCGGTTGAGCATCCACCAGACCCCGGCGACCAGCGCCAGCGACAGGTAGATCAGCAGATCATGGGAAAACAGCAGCTTTCCGACCACCGGCAGGTCCGACAGCACCGGGACCGCGAGGCGCGGGAAATCCGGCGCGGGCATCCCCGAATAGGGCTGGCCGACCATGGAGGCGACGCCGAGCCCGAACATGGTCAGGGCCAGTCCCGTCGCCACCTGATTGGACATCAGGATCTGCGTGAAGAAGGCGAACAGCGCCGCCAGCGCCGCCCCCGCCAGCATCGCCGCGAGAATCCCCAGCAGCGGCGAACCGGTCTCGATGGTGGTGGCGAAGCCGGCGATGGCGCCGACGATCATCATGCCCTCGACGCCAAGATTGAGCACCCCGGATTTTTCCGCCACCAGTTCGCCGATGGCGGCGAAGACCAGCGGCGTGGCGGCGACGATCAGGGCGATGGCGATGGAGATCGGGTTGAGAACGCTGAAATCCATCACGCGGCCTCCTCTTTGACCGGCGCGGGCTTGACCGGCGCGGGCGGCGCCGATTGCGGCGCTCCGGCGCGGCGCAGCCGGTAGCTCACGAAAATGTCCATGCCCAGCAGGAAAAACAGCAGCATCCCCTGGAACACCGAGATCGCCGCCGCCGGCAGCTGCATTTCCAGCTGCGCGGTCTCGCCGCCGATATAGGTCAGCGCCATCAGCGCCCCGGCCAGCAGGATGCCCACCGGGTGCAGGCGGCCCAGAAACGCCACGATGATCGCGGTGAACCCGTAGCCCGCCGGCAAGCCGGGCACCAGCTGCCCCACCGGACCGGCGGCCTCGAACATCCCCGCCAGCCCGGCCAGCGCGCCCGACAGCCCGAGGCAGGCGGCGATGGCGCCGTTTTGCGAGAACCCGGCGAAGCGCGCGGCGCGCGGGGCCTGCCCGGCGACCTTCAGCGAAAACCCGAACACGTGGCGCTCCAGCAGCACATAGCCGGCGATCACCGCGCCCAGCGCCACCAACGCGCCGATATGCGCCCGCGTGCCCTCGATCAGGATCGGCACGGTGGCGCTGTCGTGGAACAGCCGCGATTCGGGGAAATTGAACCCGTCGGGGTCGCGCAGCACGCCGCCCACCAGCACCGAGAGCAGCAGTTCCGCCACATAGACCAGCATCAGGCTGACGAGGATTTCATTGGCGTTGAAGCGGATGCGCAGCACCGCCGGGATCATCGCCCACAGGAACCCGCCCAGCATCCCGGCGACAGCCATCATCGGCAGCACCCACAGCCCCGGCGTGTCATAGACCGCCAGCCCCGCCGCGCCGCCGGCCAGCGCGCCGATGATGAACTGCCCCTCGGCGCCGATGTTCCACACCCCGGCGCGGAATCCGAAGCTCAGCCCCAGGGCGATCAGCACCAGCGGCGCGCCCTTGACCAGCAATTCGGCGCGGGTGAAGTCCTGGGTCAGCGGGTCGATGAAGATCACGTAGACGGCGCGGAACGGATCCTTGCCCAGAACGGCGAACAGGATCATCCCGAAGACCAGCGTCAGCCCCACGGCGATCAGCGGCGCCGCCCAGGCCATGGCGGCGGATTTTTCCTTGCGCGGTTCAAGCCGGAACATGCGTGGCCTCCTCGATGTCGCCGCCCATCATCAGGCCGATTTCCTCGATGCTCAGCTCGCCCGCCTTGCGCGGCGCGCTCAGCCGGCCGTTGGCCATCACCGCGAATCGCGTGGAAAGCTCCAGCAGTTCGTCCAGATCCTGGCTCACCACCAGCACCGCCGCGCCGTTCGCCGCCATGTCGCGCAGCGCCTGGCGGATCGCGCCGGCGGCGCCGGCGTCCACGCCCCAGGTGGGCTGCGCCACCACCAGCACCTCCGGGTGCTGCATGATCTCGCGCCCGACGACGAATTTCTGCAGATTGCCGCCGGACAGGGATTTCGCCGCGTGCTCCACCCCGGCGGTGCGCACATCGAAACTCTCGACCACGGATCGAGCGAATTTTTCGGCGATGCCGAGCTTCAGAAACCCCTTCCAGTCAAGCCGGGACCGGGTGCGCGCCGACAGGATGGCGTTTTCGGTGAGGCTCATGTCCGGCACGGCGGCGTGGCCGAGGCGCTCCTCGGGCGCGGTGCAAAGCCCGCGCCTGCGCCGCGCCGGCGGGCCGAGCTTGCCGATGGGGGCGCCGTCAAGGCGGATCGCCACCGACTGGCAGCGGGTCTCGCCCGACAGCGCGGCGACGAATTCGTCCTGGCCGTTGCCCGCCACCCCGGCGATCCCGAGGATCTCCCCGGCGCGCAGGTCGAACGAGACGTCGCGCAGATCCACCCCGAACTGCGCCTCGGATTCAAGCGACAGGCCCCGCACCGTGAGCCGCAAATCCCCGGGTTCGACATCAAGCCCCACGGGCGCCGCGAGACTCTCGCCGATCATCATCTCGGCAAGCGATTTCGCGGTCTCCTCGCGCGGATCGCAAGCCCCGACCACATGGCCGTGGCGCAGGATGGTGGCCGCCGAGCACAGGGCGCGGATCTCCTCCAGCTTGTGAGAGATGTAAAGGATCGACACCCCCTCGTCGCGCAGCTGGCGCAGGGTGCGAAACAGGATCTCCACCTCCTGCGGGGTCAGCACCGAAGTCGGCTCGTCCATGATCAGCAGCCGCGGCGACTGCAGCAGACAGCGCACGATCTCGACGCGCTGGCGCGCCCCCACAGACAATTCCCCCACCAGCCGGTCAGGGTCCAGCGGCAGCCCGTAGGCGGCCGACACCTTGCGTATGCGATCCCCGAGATCGGGGCCCGCCTGATCCGGCGGCAAGCCCAGGGCGACGTTCTCGCCGACGCTCAGCGCCTCGAACAGGGAAAAATGCTGGAACACCAGCCCCACGCCGGCGGCCCGCGCGGCGCCCGGATTGGGCGGCGCGTGCGGGGCGCCGTCAAAGCGCATCCTCCCCTCGTCCGGGCGCATGGCGCCGTAGATCATCTTCACCAGCGTCGATTTCCCGGCCCCGTTCTCGCCGAGCAGCGCGTGGATCTCGCCGCGACCGACCGAGAAGCCCACCGCGTCATTGGCCACCACGCCGGGAAACCGCTTGGTGACGCCGTCAAGCTCAAGCAATGGGCTCACGCCAGATCCTCCATGATTGCCGCCGCATCCGGCATTGCGCCTGCGCGCCCGACGCCCCGATGTCGCCGGTCGCGCCGCGCCCGCAACCCGGCCCGGATCGCCGCAGGCGCATCCGCGGGGCGCGCGACCCCGCCCGCAGGGCGGGCGAGCGCGCGCCGGACGGTCCCCGGGTCGCGCCCGGGCGCGCCGGCGGACCGGCGCGGGGCCTCAACTGCCACGATAGGTGGAATAGCCGAATGGCGAGATCAGCAGCGGCACGTGATAATGGGCGCCGCCGTCGGAAATCCCGAATCGGATCGGCACGTCGCCAAGAAACTTCGGACTGCCCAGCGTCAGCCCCAGCGCGTCGAAATAGGCGCCGGCGTGGAACACCAGCTCGTATTCGCCGGGGCCGAAGGCGGCGCCCTCCAGCAGCGGCGCGTCGCAGCGCCCGTCGGCGTTGGTCTCCCGCGCCGTCAGCCTGTCGCGACTGTCCACGGACAGGCGGAACAGCTCCAGCGCCATGCCCGCCGCAGGGCGCCCCGTCGCGGTGTCAAGAACATGCGTGGTCAGTACGCCCATTGAAGTCTCCCCGGGGCCGGCGGTCATGCAGTCGCCGCTTTCGACCATCAAAAGCCTCCATGGGCGCGGGCGCAAGCCATGATGTGAATGATTCCACGCTGCGGGCGCCGCGCCGCCACGCGTGCGTCAAGTAAAGGAAGATTTCCGCGCGGCGCATGGCTATGATCGCCGCGCGGGCGCGAAATCGGGCGCGCAATGATTGGGGGGGGGCCACATGCTGCGGATCAGATCGGAACAGGTCGAGCATCTCGACCCCCGCGCCAAGCGCAGCCTGCGCGACCGGCTCATCGGCCATGTGCGCGAACAGATGGGCGCCGACGCGCTGCCCCGCGACCCGCTCGCGGCCCAGACCGACATGGACGCGATCCTGAGCGACGCGCTGGGCATCGGGCTCAGCTGGGAAACCCATATCGCCGCCTATGCGCAGCTGCGTCTCGCGGGCGGCGCGCAGGCGCTCGACCGACTCGGCTACAAGCACAACCCGCAGGCCCCCAAGGCCGAGATCGCCGAGGCTTTCGAAAGTTTTCTCGAAACCCTGCCGCGCCCGATCTGGGCCGAGCTGGGCTGATCCGGGCGGGCGCCCGGGTTTCACGCGGGGGCGGGGGGCGTCAGTCCCCGGCGCCCGGATCCCGCGGCGCCCGCGCGTCGCGCCGTTCGGCGCGGATGAACCACAGATTGCGCGAATAGATGAAGAACCCCAGCGCCTGCCCCATGATGAACACCGGGTCCCTGCGATAGATCGCATAGGCCAGCAGCACCGCCGCGCCGCCGATGGAAAACCACCAGAACGACACCGGCATCACCGATCGCCTGGCCTTTTCCGAGGCCAGCCATTGCAGCAGGAAGCGCATCATGAACAGCAGCTGCCCGCCGAGGCCGACAAAGATCCAGATCAGCTCGACCCGGGTCTCGGCGCCAAGCCAGCCCGCCAGCGTGTCCATCAGCGGTCCTCGTGGATGATTCGCGCCACCTTGCGCCGGCGCAGCAGCCACCAGACCCCGAACAGATCCAGGCCCCCGACCAGGGCGCGGCCGAAATTGGTGTATTTGGAATCCCCCGCCTCGCGCGCCCGGTGGCTGACATCGACCAGCGCGATGGCGTGGCCCTCGCGCTTGACCAGCGCCGGCAGGTAGCGATGCAGGTGGTCAAAGAACGGCAGCGCCAGGAACACCTCGCGCGGAAACGCCTTCAGCCCGCAGCCGGTGTCGCGGGTGTCGTCGTTGAGCAGGGCGCGCCGCAGCCGGTTGGCCAGCCGCGAGGCGATTTTCTTCGACGCCGTGTCCTGACGGTCCACCCGCTGCCCGGCCACCAGCCCGATGCGCGGCGCGGCCCCCGCCTGTTCGGCCAGCAGCGGCGCCACCAGCCCGGGGATCTCGGCGGGCGGGTTCTGCCCGTCGCCGTCCAGCGTGCAGCAGATCGGGGCCCGGGCCGCGCGCACCCCCGACAGCACCGCCGCCGACTGCCCGCAGCTTTCGGCATGGCGGATCTCGCGCAGCCAGGGGTGGCGCAGCCGGGTCTCGGCGATGGCGGCGGCGGTGCCGTCGTCGGAGCCGTCATTGACGAAGATCGCCTCGAACGGCGCAAGACCGGCGCAGGCGGCGGCGATCTCGTCGGCCAGCGGCCCCACATTGCCGGCCTCGTTCTTCATGGGGGCGATCACGGTGATGCGCGGCCCTGCGCCGGCGGGCGGGCTGGCGGGCGGATCGCTAGGGGCATGGGGCGCAGTGTCGGTCATGTCGGGGTCCGTCTGGGATCGGCGCCGGATGCGCGAGGCTGGCGGCGGGTATAGCGTGGCGGGCGGCGGGCTCCAACCCCCCCCCGGCGTCGCAGTCCCAGCCCGAGCCCCCGCCCCGGCCGCAGCCCCGCGCCTCAGCGCGCCGCCGCGCAGCTCGCCCAGGTCGGATCATCCGCGCGCGCCAGCAGGCGCAGCGTGGTGAACTTGCCGCGGTTGAGGTTGAACGCCTCGACCCGCGCCAGCTCACGCAATTCGGGCGGGCCGGCGCCCAGCGCCGCGTCGAGCCGGTCGCGGCGCCGATCCTCGATCCAGACCAGCGCGCCGGGGGCGCTGCGCAGCAGCGCGGCGGCGTCGCCATGGCTGAGGAACCGCGTCCCGGTCCCCTGCGAAAACACCAGGCTGGGCTCGCGAAACGACACCGAAGCCGCTTGCCGCCCGGCGCAGGCGGCGAAGGGCGCGGCGGCCTCGGCCATGCGCGGGCTCGGGAACGCGGTTTTCAGGGCGGGCAGGGCGAATTGCAGCGTGGCGGCGATCAGCAGCGCCGCGCCCATGCCCGCCAGCGCGCCGAACGCCGCGATCCGCCCGCGCCACAGCGCCAGCGTCGCCACCCCGACCGCCGCCAGCCCGGGCAGCGCCAGCAGCGTCGCGCCGGGCGAGGGCGCGCCCTCCAGAACCGCAGGCAGTCCGATCGCCGCCAGCCCCAGCGCCAGCCCGACCGCCGCGAACAGCGCCGCGGCGATGCGAACAGCCCGGCGCCCCGCGACCGCCGCGCCGCCGTCGAGCCAGACCGCCAGCATCCCGGCCAGCGCCGGCAGCGCCGGCAGCACGTAATGGGGCAGCTTGGTGGGGGTGAGTTCGAAGACCAGCCATACCGGCGCCGCCCAACCCGCCAGGAACAGCATCTCGGGCCGCGCCCGCGCGCGCCACAGGACCGGCGCGGCGGGGATCAGCAGCCCGGCCCAGGGCCAGAAGATCGCCCAGAGGATCGCCAGATAGGTCCCCGGCGGCGCGCCATGGGCCTCCTTGCCCGCGGCCACCTTGCCGAGCAGATCCTTGACCAGCGCCTCCTCGAAGAACGCGCCGCCGGTCTTCAGATGAATCGCCAGATACCACGGCAGGGTCAGCGCCAGGAACAGCAGCGGCCCGGCCCGCCAGGTCATGGCCTTCAACGGCGCAAGGCTGCGCCCGGCGACGCAGAGCCAGGCCACGCAGCCGCCAGGCGCCAGCAGCACGATCGGCCCCTTGAGCATCGCCCCCGCCGCCAGCGCCGCCCACATCGCCAGATGCCAGCGCCCCGGCAGGCCGAGCCACAGCCGCAGATAGGCGCCCATGGCGATCGTCGCGGCCCCCAGCAGCGCCGCGTCGGTCTTGGCGATGTTGGCCTCGGCGGCGACCAGCGCCGAGGTTGCGATCATCGCCGCCGCCATCAACGCCGCGCGCCGCCCCAGCAGCGGCGCGAGGCCCCAGAAGGCGCCCAGCACGGCGAGGCTCGCGCCAAGGACCGAGGGCAGGCGATAGGCCCAGATGCCGACGCGCTCGGGGGCGAGCCCGGTCAGCGCCGAGACCCCCGCGACCGCGCCCGCCTGCAGCCAGTAGATCCCGGCGGGCTTTTTCCAGCGCGGCTGGTCCTGAAACCGGATGTCGATGAAATCGCCGCCTTGCAGCATCTGGCGCGAGGCCTGGGCGAAGCGCGCCTCGTCGCGGTCGGTGACAGGCAGCGCCGCGAGCCCCGGCAGGAACAGCGCCAGGCACAGCAGGATCAGCGCCGCCCAGGGCCGCCACGGGGCGGCGTCCAGCCAGCGCCACAGCGCGCCGGGCCACCGATCGGCGCGCGCGATCGATTTTTTTAATCGGGCCGGGCGCGGGTTCGGGCCGGGGGCCGGGGGAGGACTGGAGCCCGGGTCGGGTTTGGCGGCCGAGTCGGCGTTGGCCCCCGGGCGCCGGCCTGGAGGCCGGGCGGCCCCGGGCATTGGCTGGCGCGCGGGGCCGGGCGCCATCAGCAGCCCGCCCGACCGGGGATCAGTTCGCCGCGGGCGGCGTCGCGGGGTCGTCGACCGGGGCCGGATCCGCGCCCGGCAGCGGCGCGATCAGCCCCTTTAGGTCGTCGTCGATGGCCTCGGCGGCGGGCAGTTCCACCGCGCCGCCGTCGATCGCCGCGCCCTCGACCACCGAACGGCTGCCGGCCTTCTGCGCCGCCAGCACCGTCAGCAGCAGGCTGGTGGTGATGAAGGCCGCGGCCAGAAACCAGGTGACCTTGGACAGCGCCGTCGCCGCGCCGCGCCCGGACACCAGCCCGCCGCCCCCGCCGCCGCCGATGCCCAGCGCGCCGCCTTCGGAGCGCTGCAGCAGCACCACGCCGATCAGAAACACCGCGATGATCAGGTGGACGATCAACAGAACATTTTCCATGGAGACAGCTTTCGAATGGCCGGGCGGGCGTCAGGCGTGGTGGGTTTCAGGCGTCGCGGCGGGCGTCGGGGCGGGGCGGGCGGCGATCCCGCTGGGCGGGCGCGCCGGGTGTGGTCAGCGAAGGACAACGGCCCGCGTCGCGCGAGCAAGCGCGAAACGGACGATCAGGGCGGGGTTCTACCCGCTCCGGCGCGGCTTGTCGAGACGCCGCCGACGCGCCGCCGACGCGCGACCGACGCGCGGCCCCCTGGTCGCCGCGCTCGTCCTCCCGCCCGCGCCGCATCTGCCGCCCCGGCCCGCCATCCGCGCCCCGCGTCGCGCCGGCGAAGCGCCGCTCGACGCGCGTCACGTCTGCGAGACCAGCCCCCCCGCGCCGCGCCGGGGGCTTGATCTTCGCGCCGCGCCGGCCTTTGCTGTGGCCGCGACCGTTCCTCTGGCCATCCGAGGGTCAATCCGCCCCAGCGAGGCTCGCCCCATGTCCGTCACCACCCGCGCATTCGCCCGCCATGAAGGCCAGGACATCGTCGAGGCCACGCTGGAAAGCGACAAGGCGCGGATTTCGGTCCTGTCCTGGGGCTGCGTGCTGCGCGACTGGCGCGCCCGCGCCCCCGGCGGCGGGGCCGACGAGATCCCGGTGACGCTGGGGTTCGACCGTTTCGAGGACTATATCAACCATTCACGATCCTTCGGCATCATCGCCGGGCGCGTCGCCAACCGCATCGCCAACGCGAGGTTCATGCTGGAGGGGCGCGAGATCCGGCTCGCCGCCAACAGCGGCGCCCATCACATCCATGGCGGCGAATCCGGGCTCGGCCGGCGCAACTGGCGCCTGGACACCGACAGCGCCGCCACCGCCATCCGCCTCACCCGCCACAGCCCCGACGGCGAGGACCGCTATCCCGGCGCGGTGGATTTTTCGGTGACCATGCGGCTCGACGGCGCCGAACTGGCCTTTGAAATGGAGGGCCGGCCCGACCGGCTCACCCCCATCAACCTCGCCCAGCACAGTTACTGGAACCTCGACGGCGACGGCGACGTGCGCGACCATCGTCTGCTGATCCGCGCCGATTGCTGGACCCCCGCCGACGCGGCGCTGATCCCCAGCGGCGAGATCGCCTCGGTGGCCGGCACGCCGGTGGATTTCCGCGTCGCGCGGCGCATGACCAGCGCCGGCGGGGCGCTGACGCCGCTCGACGTCAATCTGGTGCTTGAGGCCGGGCATGATCCGGCCGTCCCCGCCGCCACGGTCTGGGCCGGGCGCAGCGGGCTGCGGCTCGACCTGTGGACCGATCAACCGGGGGTGCAGATCTACAACGCCTCCAATCTGGAGGCGCCGGTGCCGGGGCTGGGGGGGCGGCGCTATGAACCCTTCGCCGGGCTGTGCCTGGAGGCGCAGCATTTTCCCGACAGCGTCAATCACCCGGAATTTCCGTCGATCCTGTGCGATCCCGATCGCCCCTATCGGCAGGTGACGGCGGTGCGCATCGCCTGACCCGCCGGCTCAGCCCCGGTTGTCGCCGCCATCGCCGCCGCCGTCCTTGCCGGCTCCGCGGGCCAGCGGGTGGCGGGTCAGCACCAGGTCGCGCAGACGGGCGTCGAGCACATGGGTGTAGATCTCGGTCGAGGAAAGATCCGCATGCCCCAGCAACTGCTGGATCGCGCGCAGATCCGCGCCGTTGGCCAGCAGATGCGTGGCGAAGGCGTGGCGCAGGACATGCGGCGAGACCTGCCCCGGCGGGATCCCCGCCGCGCTCGCCAGCGCCTTGACGCGCTGGAAGAACCACGCCCGCGTCAGATGCCCCAGCTTGCCGCGCGAGGGGAACAGATAGGGCGAATTGGCCAGCGTCTCGTCGCCGTCGCGGTGGATGATCCACTGCGCCAGGGCGATGCGCGACGGGGGCGAAAGCGGCGTCATGCGGTCGCGCCCGCCCTTGCCGGTGACGAGAATCATGCGCGGATCGCCCCGCGCCGCAGCCACCGGCAGCGACAGCAGTTCGGAGACCCTGAGCCCGGTGGCGTAAAGCAATTCCATCATGCAGGTCATGCGCAGCGCCGCGACGCGCGCCGCCGGGGTTTGCGCCCCGTCGGCGTTCGGCGCCGGGCGGCGGGCGGCGGCGAGCAGCGCCTCCACCTGCGATTCGCTGAGCGTGCGGGGCAGGGCGCGCGCCGCGCCGGGGCCGCGGATGCGGGCGGCGGGGTCGTCGTCGCGCCAGCCCTCGGCGAAGGCGAACCGGAAAAACTGGCGCGCGGCGGAGAGGCGGCGGGCGCGGGTGGCCGCGCTCAGGCCCTCGGCCTCCAGCGCCGCCAGCCAGGCCTCCACATCGGCGCGCCCGGCGTTGAGGATGCCGCCGGCGAAGGCGTCGAGCCCGTCGAGATCGCGCGCATAGGCGGCCAGCGTGTTGTCGGCGGCGCCGCGCTCGGCCTGCATGGCCTCCAGAAACAGGCGGATGCGCGCGGCGCTCACGGGCGTTCCGTGAGGAAAACCTCGACCGCGATCGCGGCGGCCTCGTCGGGAAAGCCGGCGCCGCGCAGGGCGGTCAGCGCGCCATGCAGCGCCCGCGCCGGGGGGCGCTCGGCGGCAAGTTCGCGCAGCGCGCCGAGGGCGGCGACCGAGGGCGCGCCCGAACCGGCGGCGCCCGAATCCGCCATGTCCGGCGCAGCCGGCGCGGTCGCGGTCCCTTCGCCCGATTCGGGGCCCGATTCTGGGCCCGAATCGGGGCTTGAACCAGAACCCGCCGCCACCAGCGCGTCGAGCTCGGGGTCCGGCGCGGCGCGCCCCAGCGCCGCCAGCGCCGCCAGCAGTCGCGCCGCGTCCTCATGCCCGGTGGCCGCCTCGCGGCGCAGCGCCGGCCAGTCGGCGATGGCGGGGGTTGCGCGCAGCGCCAGCAGCGCGCGCAGGCGCGACGGCGATCCGCCATGGATGCGCTGCGCCGCGGCCGGCGAATCGGCCAGCAGCAGGATTTCGGCAAGCCGGTCGGTCTGAAGTCCGGGCAGCGCGGCGTAATCCGCCGCCGGGATCGCCGCGATCAGCGGGGCCAGCGCGCGCGCCATCGCCGGGCGCAGCCCCGCCAGCGCGGCGCGGGACTCGGCCTCGAGGATGGCGGCGGCGCGGGTCCTGGCGGGCTGCGCGGGGTCGGCGGCGGCGGCCTCGGCGTCGCGCAGGGCCTCGACCCGGCCCCAGACGCCGCCGGATTCGGCCGGGGCGTAGCGGCGGTAAAGCGCGATCAGCGCCGATGCGGGCAGCGCCCCGGCGCGGGTCAGCCGTTCGGCGGCGTCGAGGCGCTGGCGCGGCGCCGCCGCCTCGGTCATGTCGGCCCAGCGCCAGGCCAGCGGCGCGGCCCTGGAAAAATCCGCCGGGCGCGGCGCGCCGATCCCGTCGACCAGCGCCAGATCCAGCGGGGTCATCCCGGCCACCCGCGCCGGGCCTTCGGCGACCCGCGCCAGATCCGGGTCGATCTGGGCGCGCAGCAGCCGCAGCCGGGGTTTCGGGACGGCGTCCAAGGCCTCGGCCAGGTCCAGCGACAGCCTTGCGCCGGCGAAATCGCCGAGCCGGATGCGGCAATGGATGCGCTGGCCCGCGGTGATCGCAGGGATCCCGCCCATCCCGGCGCCCGGTCTTGAGCCCGATTCCATGTCTGATTCCGCGGCGATGATCGCCGTGCAGGGCGCGAGATCGGCGCCGGTCAGCAGGCCGATGCGCAGCCGGCGCGGCAGGTCGAAGGCGGGCGGCGCGGCGGCGGCGTCCAGCAGCGCCAGCGCGTCGGGCAGGGCGCCGCGCGCCTCCAGCAGGTCGAGGCGGGCGCGCAGGAACGGCGCGCCGCCGCCGACCCCGCCGCCGACCCCGCCGCCCGAGGGCGATTTCGCGGCGCTGAGCAGCATGCGCCGCACCAGCGCCTGCGCGGTCGGCGCGCGCCCGCGACTGGCGTCCAGATCCGCCCGGCGCAGCAGCGCCGCGGCGCGCAGCGCCGACACCCCGCGCCAGAAATTCGCGGCCACGCCGCCGCTTGCCGGGGTCAGCGTCCCCGCCGCGTCCGGGCCGGGCGGGGCGAAGCGTTCCACCTCGATGCCGCCGCCGGCGGCGGCGTCCGGCGCGGCGCCGAGCGCCTCGGCGCCGGGCGGCGGGGCCTTGAGCCAGTCGATGGCGCTGCGCGGAGAATTGGCCGCCGCCTGCGCGCCGGTCGCGACGGCGACAAGCGCAGCGGCCAGAGCGAACCGCAGCCCCACGCCGCCCGGCGGCCGGATTGCGCCGCGCCACGGGCGGGGGCGCGTCAGGGCCTCGGCCGCAGGGCCCGGGGCGACGGGCGGTCGGGGCATTTCAGCCGTCGCCGGCGCCCGACGGGGCGGCGGCGCCGGGCGCCGGGGCGTCGATGACGATATCGCGCGTGGGCGGCGTCAATTGGGCGAACATGGCCCAGCCGGCGAAGCCCAGCAGGCCCAGCACGATCAGGTACAGCGAATATCTGGTGAGGCGGCCCATGCCTGCGCAGCTCCTCTTGGCGGTGCGGTCGTCGCGCGTCGGTCGTCGCGCGTCGGTCGTCGCGTGTCAGTCGTTATCGGTCGTGCGATGCGGTCTTGGCGCCCCGTCATGGCCGGTGTAACGAGGGAAGCCTGCCTCGCAATTCCGGCGGCCGGGCGCTCATTCCGGTCAGCGCGCAGAGCCTAACGGCGCCGCGTCGCCCCTGCAATGCGGGATCGGAGGGGGGTTCGCCGTCGGGCGCAAGGCCCGTTGCAATCGACGCCGGAGCCCGCACATGCATGACCCAGACGCCCAGCTCGGCGCGGCCCCTGCGACGCGGGCGCGCCGCCCGTGACCGACGCGTCGCCCGGATCCGGTTCCGATCCCGTCGCGCCGCCGCCCCGCCTGATCCGCCCGGTGGTGCTGGTGGGGCTGATGGGGGCCGGAAAGACCACCGTGGGCCGGCGGCTGGCGAGCGCGCTCGGCGCCGGGTTCGTCGACAGCGACGAACAGATCGAGGCGGCCGCGCGCATGAGCGTCGCCGAGATCTTCTCCACAATGGGCGAACCGGAATTCCGCCGCGGCGAACGCCGGGTCATCGCCCGCCTGCTCGACGAACCGCCGCAGGTGATCGCCACCGGCGGCGGCGTGTTCATGAACCCCGAGACCCGGGCCCTGATCCGCGACAACGGCGCCGCGTCGGTGTGGATCCGCGCTGAACTGGACACCCTGCTGGAACGCGTCGGGCGCAAGACCACGCGGCCGCTGCTGATGACCGGCGACCCGCGCCAGATCCTCGCCGACCTGATCGCCGCGCGCCATCCGATCTATGGCGAGGCGATGATCACCGTCGACAGCCACGCGGGCGAGAAACATGAAAAGGTGGTCGAGCGCATCGTCGCCGCCCTGCAGGCGCGCGATCTTCTCGCCGTGTAGAAATCAGGTAAACGCAAGGAAAACAACACTATGCGGGAACGGGTTCATGTGGCGCTCGGGGCGCGCAGCTATGATGTGGAGATCGGCCCCGGTCTGATCGCCGAGGCCGGCGCGCTGATCCGCCCGCTGCTGGCGCGCCCGGTGAGCGCCATCGTCACCGATGAAAACGTCGCCCGCGCGCATCTGCCGGCGCTGCAGGCGAGCCTCGCCGCCGCCGGGATCGCCGCCGAGGCGTTGGCGCTGCCCGCGGGCGAAGCGACGAAATCCATGGCCGCGCTGACGCGGACCGTGGAATGGCTGCTCGATCGGAAAATCGAGCGCGACGATCTGGTGATCGCGCTGGGCGGCGGGGTGATCGGCGATCTGGCGGGCTTCGCGGCGGCGGTGCTGCGCCGGGGGGTGGGATTCGTGCAGATCCCCACATCCCTGCTGGCGCAGGTGGACAGTTCGGTGGGGGGCAAGACCGGGGTCAACGCGCCGCAGGGCAAGAACCTGATCGGGGCGTTTCACCAGCCGCGGCTGGTGCTGGCCGACACCGACGCGCTGGCGACGCTGGCGGCGCGCGATTTCCTCGCCGGCTATGGCGAGGTTGTGAAATACGGGCTGCTGGGGGACGCGGATTTCTTCGCCTGGCTGGAGAAGAACGCCCCGGCCATGCGCGACGGCGACGTGGCGGCGCGCATCCATGCGGTGCGCCGCTCGGTGGCGATGAAGGCGCAGATCGTCGCCCGCGACGAGACCGAGCAGGGCGAGCGGGCGCTGCTCAATCTCGGCCACACCTTCGGCCATGCGCTGGAGGCGGCCACCGGCTACGGCGACCGGCTGCTGCATGGCGAGGGCGTCGCGATCGGCTGCGCGCTGGCCTTCGAGGTCTCCATGCGGCTCGGTCTGTGCCCGCAGGAAAGCCCCAGCCGCCTGCGCGCGCATCTGGCGCAGATGGGCATGAAGGCGCGACTGGCCGAGATCCCCGGCGACCTGCCCGACGCCGACGGGCTGCTGACGCTGATGGGGCAGGACAAGAAGGTGAAGGCCGGGCGGCTGACTTTTATATTGGCGCGCGACATCGGCGCGGCCTTCGTCACCCGCGACGTGGATCTGGCGGTGGTGCGCGCGGTGCTGGCGGACGCCCTGGCGGAACCCCGCGCCGCCTGACATCCTGTTTTGCATGAGGGGGCGAATGGAGGCGAATGGGGGCGCGTCAGCCTGACCGCGGCGGCGAAAGCGGCGCCCGCTGGGCGTATCGCGGCGGTCTGGTTTCGCGCCGATCGCTATCGCCCCGGCGCGCCGCAGGCGCCGCGTAAAAAACCCGGCGCGCCGCAGGCGCCGCGTAAAAAAACAGCCGACAAATCGCGTCCCGCGCCGACCGGGCATCGACGCGCCCCCGTTCACCCCAAGACAACAGCGGCAAAAGCGTCAGCCGGAGCAGCTGGCGCCGCCCAGCACGCAGAATTTGGCGCAGTGGGGGTGGTTGAGGCTGACCGGGCGCTCGGCGTCGGCGAGGGTCTCGCCCATTTCGAACTGCGAATCATAGGGGATCAGGGTGCAGGAAAGCACCACCGGGCGATCCGCGCCGCGGCGCTTGACCACCATGCGCGAGGTGGCGCACATCACGTCCGCCGGCGACTTGCCGAGGATGTCCCAGCAGGCGGTGGTGATTTCGGGCACGTCGGCGGTCTCGTCCATCTCGGGGAACAGCACGCACATGGCCGGGTCGTCGGCGTCTATGGCGAAGTTTTCGCGCGCGAACAGGGCCTTGTAGCCGGCGCGGGCCTGCGCCTGGTCCTCGGCCCAGAGCATGCGCCCCGCCACCGCCATGCGGATGCCCGCGTCGCGCAGCCAGCGCATGCCCGCGAGGGTCCTGTCGAACGCGCCCGCGCCGCGTTCTTCGTCGTGATGGCGCGGGGCGAAATGGTCAAGCGACACCCGCAGCGTCAGCCGGTCGCCGTATCGGGCGCGGAGCCCGGCGAGCCCGGCGCGCATGGACGGGCGCATCATCGGGCGCATGGCGTTGGTGAGGATCAGGCAGTCATGGCCGGCTTCGAGCGCCGCCTCGGCCATGGCGATCATCTCGGGGTTCATGAAGGGTTCGCCGCCGGTGAAGCCGATCTCGGTCACCGGCCAGTCGCGATCGGCGATCTGGGCGAGGTAGTCCTCGACCTCGGCGCGGGTGATGTAGACGAGGCGGTCGTTGGTCGGGCTCGATTCGATATAGCAGCGCAGGCATTCGATGTTGCAGAGCGTTCCGGTGTTGAACCACAGCGTGGTCGCGCCCGTGAGCGCCACCGTCGCGCGGGGCTCGCCCCTGGCGGTGCGCGCCGGATCGGAGAATTTCGCGCGCGGCGCGTCGGCGTCGCCGTCGGCGATCCGGAAGTGCTTGTTCATCTGGTCTGCCCGTTTTCCGTGACGCCCGATCTGGCGCGCGCTCGTCTCTGATACCTTTTCGCGCCGAGAAGTGAAATCAACGATGCGCACGCGCGGTTCACGCAATCGTGCGTGGCGCGGGCCTGCGCCCCGGATCCGGCCTGCGCGCGGGGCGGCTTCGCCGCATCGGGCGGGGGGCGGGGGCGCCCGGCATTGGCGGGCGGATCATGGGGCTTGCTTTCCGTTCGGATATTCGCACAACTGAATGTGTTGCGCGCCGCGAGGCGCCGGGCCTCGAAACCCCTTGCTCCGAGGAAAACCAATGCTCATGCGTTCTTTCATCGCCGGTCTCTGCGCGATCTTCGCCCTTGGCGGGCCGGCGGCGGCGGATCAGTCGATTCCGGATCAGTATCCGGCGTCGCCGCTCTATTCCAAGCCGGTGGAATTCATCCCCAATGTCTGGTCGGCGATCGGCGCCACCGCGCCGCCGGGGCGCGCCAATGCCGGGCACAACAACAATCTCAGCTTCATCGTCACCGGCGACGGGGTGGTGGTGATCAACGGCGGCGCCTCCTGGCTGCTGGCCGAGGCGCTGCATGCGGAGATCCGCGCGATCACCGATCAGCCGGTGAAGCTGGTGATCGACGAGAACGGGCAGGGTCACGCCATGCTCGGCAACAGCTACTGGGCGGCGCAGGGGGTGAAGATCGTCGCGCAGGAGGAGGCGGCGGCGCATTTCGAGGCAACCGGCTATGACAGTCTCGCCAGCATGCAGGCCTATAACGGCGAGGACCTGGCGAGGAACACCGAGGTGACGCTGCCCACGGAGGTTTTCGAAGACCGGTACATTGTCGAGATGGGCGGGATGCGCATCGAGGTCCTGCGGCTGGGGCCGGCGCATTCGCCGGGGGACGTTTCGGTCTGGCTGCCGGCGCAGAAGCTGGTGATCGCCGGCGACATCGCCTTTCACGAACGCCTGCCGCCGATCTTCGAGGACACCGACACCGCCGCCTGGCTGGAAACCTGGGAGGATGAATTCGAGCCGCTGGGCGCGCTCTACGTCATTCCCGGTCACGGGCATCCGACCAACATGGATCAGGTGCGCCGCTACACCCGGGATTATCTGGTCTATCTGCGCCGGAAGATCCGCGAGCATATCGACAATGGCGGCGATCTGGCCGGGGCCTATTACGTGGATCAGTCGCCTTACGAGAAGCTCGACACTTTCAAGGAGCTGGCGACGCGCAACGCCGGGCGGGTGTTCGAGCAGATGGAATGGGAGTGACCGCCGCAGCGCGGATGCGCCGAGCGGCGGCGCGGCGCCTGAAAGCGGGCGCGCCTTGCGGCGCGCGGCTCCGGCGCGGACGCCCCGCCCGCCCACCCAGCGCCCGCGCCGGAGCCGGGTCGATCGCCGGGACGCTCGCCGGGGCGGCGCTGGTTGACGGCGCGGGTTGACGGCGCTGGTTGATGGCGCGGGCGCTTGGGGGCGGGCGCGGTCGCGGGGCGGGCGGGAGCGACCGGCGCGTCGGGATCCCGGGGTGTTGCGGGCGGCGGCGGCTCTGCTAGGGTCCGGCCATGACGCAGATCGACCCGGCCCTGTTCCGCCCCGACGCCATCCTGCCCGAAACCGCCGCGTTCAACGCCAGGCTCGAGGCGCTGCTGCGCGCGGCCCCGCCGACCCATGAGGTTCCCATAGAGGACACCCGTCGCGCGCGCGACGAGGGCCGCGGGCTGTTCCCGTCCGGCGGGCCGCTGGAGGGCTCGCACTGGGAAACCCTGCCGTCGGGGGGGCGGGTGCGGATTTCGCCCGCAAGCGGGGCCCCGCGCGGGGTGTATCTGCACATCCATGGCGGCGGCTGGTCGCTGGGCGGCCCCGAGCATTTCGACCGGCAGAACCAGCGGATCGCAGCGGAAACCGGCGCGACGGTGGTCTCGGCGCAATACCGGCTGGCGCCTGAAAATCCATGGCCCGCGGGGCCCGACGACTGCCTTGCCGCCGCGACCTGGCTGCTCGACGAAGGCGCTGCGCGCTTCGGGACCGGGCGGTTTCTCATCGGCGGCGAATCGGCGGGCGCGCATCTGAGCGCGGTGACGCTGCTGCGCCTGCGCGACGCCGGTCTTGGCGGGCGGTTCGCGGGCGCGGCGCTCAATTACGGCGCCTATGATCTGCGCGGGACCGCCTCGCTGGCGAACTGGGGCGCCCGGCAGATGATTCTCTCCACCCCCACCGTGGCCTGGTTCATCGACAATTTCACGCCGGACCCGGCGATGCGCGCGGACCCGATCGCCTCGCCAATGCTGGCCCGGCTGCACGACATGCCCCCGGCGTTGTTCCAGGTGGGCGCCGAGGACCCGCTGCTCGACGACAGCCTGCAGATGGCGGCGCGCTGGGCCGGCGCCGGGCACGAGACGACGCTGGAGATCTATCCCGGCGGCGTCCACGCCTTCAACAATTTCGATCTGAAGATCGCCCGGGACTACGCCCGGGCGGAGACCGATTTCATCGCCGCCCGTCTGGCCTGACCGCGTCTGAGCGCCGGACGGTTTGCCGGCGCCGGCGGGGAGGGGCCGTGGGGGGGGGCGTCCGCGGATGCCGCGGCGCCTCAGATCCAGGGGGCGGCGTCGACCCTTGTCCCCGCGCCCGTCCCTCAGCCGCCCAGCGCCGCGCCCTCGCGGCGCGGGTCGGCGGCGCCCAGCAGACCGGTCTCGCCGATCTGGATCGCGTGCAGGCCCGAATTCAGGTTCTTGACCTTCACCACGTGGCCCATCGCCTCCAGCGCGCCCTGCAGGGCCGTCGCCTCCGTGCCCTCTTCAAGCTCCACGGGCCCGCCGCGACTGACCACATGCCCCGCCGAGACCGCCGCCTGCGGATCCATGCCCCAGTCGAGGATGCGGATCAGGTTCGCGGCCACGTATTCGATGATTCGCGATCCCCCGGGCGAACCGATCAGCAGCACCGGCGCCCCGTCCTTCAGCACGATCGTCGGCGACATGGAGGATCGCGGCCGCTTGCCGCCCTCGACCCGGTTGGCGATCGGCGCGCCGTTCTTTTCCGGGGCCCGCGAAAAATCGGTCAGTTCGTTGTTGAGCAGGAAGCCGCCGGTCATCACCCGGCTGCCGAAGCCGGTCTCGATGGTGGTGGTGACCGAGACCATGTCGCCATAGCGATCCACCGCCACGAAATGGCTGGTGCCGGGGCGCTCGGGCTGGGTGTCGGGGGCCAGCAGCATGGCGTCATCCCAGGGCGGCTCGCCCGGGTCGGCTTGCGCCATCGCCCGCGCCGGGTCGATCAGCGCCGCGCGGGCCGCCAGATAGGCCGGGTTCAGCAAGCCCTCGGGCATGTTGACGAAATCGCTGTCGGCCATGTAAAGCCCGCGATCCGCGTAGGCGAGTCTTGAAGCCTCGACGAACAGGTGCCAGGCCGCGGGCCCGTCGCCCATGGCCGGCAGGTCGAAATTCGCCAGCATCCCGAGGATCTGCCCCACGGTCAGCGCGCCGGACGAAGGCGGCCCCATGCCGCAGACCTCGTAGGCGCGGTACTCCACGCAGACCGGCGGGCGGGGCAGGGCGCGGTACCCGGCCAGGTCCGCGCGGGTCAATTCGCCGCCGTTCACGCCGGTGCGCACGGCGGCGACGATGTCGCCGGCGATGACGCCCTCGTAGAAGGGCGCCGCGCCCTCGGCCGCGATCAGCCGCAGGGAGCGGGCGAAATCCGGGTTCTTCAGCACCTCGCCCGCCTGCCTCGGCGACCCGTCGTCCCGGAAAAAGTAGCTTTTCGCCGGCTCGAACAGACCCAGCTTGCGCTTTTGGGCCGAGGCGATGGACTCCGCCATGCGCGGCGATATCTCGAACCCCGCCTCCGCCATCTCGATCGCCGGGTTGAACAGCCCCGCCCAGGGCAGGCGGCCATGGGCGCGGTGCAGGGTCTCCAGCATCCGCAGGGTCCCCGGGACGCCCACCGAACGCCCCCCGATCACCGCGTCCCACCAGCCCACGGGCTTGCCGTCCGCGCCCAGCCAATAGGCCGGCGTCGCCGATGCGGGGGCCTTTTCGCGCCCGTCGAGCGAACTCAGTTCCTGCGCCGAGGCGTCCCAGTAGAGCAGAAACGCGCCGCCGCCGATGCCCGAGCTTTGCGGCTCCACCAGATTCAGCATCAACTGCACCGTCACCGCCGCATCCGCCGCCGAACCGCCCGCCGCCAGCACCGCGCGCCCGACCTCCGCCGCGATCGGGTTGGCGGCCGCCACCATGTAGCTGTCGGCGGCGATCGATGCGGCGGCGGCGCGTTCATAGGTTTTTTCCGGCTGCGTCGCCTCCTGCGCCGTCGCCGCGCCGCTCAGCAGCGCCGCCATCGCGCCCAGACCAAGCGCGCGACCCCACGCCCGCCATGGATGTCCGGGCAAAGCCGATCCGAATGCCGTTTTCATGCGCTTGTCCTCTCCTGCCCGAGCGACTATGCCCGATGATCAACCAGTGGCGCGCGCGGCCCGGCCAGCGGGCCGCCGTCGCGCCAGATCGCCGCCGTCCGCATCCGGGCCATGACAGCAGACCTCCGGCCCGAATCCCGCTTCGACAATTCCAACTTAACCCCAACGCCTGAGCCCGCCATGACTCCTGCCGCCCGCATCGCCGCCGCCATCGAAATTCTTGACCGGGTCGGCGTCGGGCGCGGCGCCGACCGCGTGCTCGCCCGCTGGGGGCGCGACAACCGCTACGCCGGCTCGGGCGACCGTGCGGCGCTGGCCGATCTGGTCTACGGGGCGCTGCGCCGGCGCCGCTCGGCGGCCTGGCGCATGGGCGCGGGCGACGAGGCGTCGGGCCGGACGCTGATGCTCGGGCGTCTGGCGCAAGGCCATGACCTGCCCGCCATCGAGGCGCTGTTCTCCGGCGCCCGCCACGCGCCCGCGCCGCTTGACGACGAAGACCGCGCGCGCCTCGCGGTCCCGCCGCCGCCAGCCCCGGATGCGGTGCGCCTCGACATCCCGGACTGGCTGGCCCCCGAACTTCGCCGCGCGCTGGGCGCCGATTTCGTCCCGGCGCTGGAGGCGATGACCGAACGCGCCCCGGCGGATCTGCGGGTCAACGCGCTGAAATCCGATATCCAGACCGCCCGCGCGGCGCTGGCGCGCGACGGCGTGGGCGCCGAACCCGGCCCGCTCGCGCCCCTGTGCCTGCGGGTCACCGCCGGGGCGCGGCGCCTGCGCAACGCCGCCGCCCTGCGCGACGGGCTGGTCGAGGTGCAGGACGCCGCCAGTCAGGCCATCGCCCTGCTCGCCAACGCCCGCCCCGGCGCGCGGGTGCTTGATTATTGCGCCGGCGGCGGCGGCAAGACGCTGGCCATGGCCGCCGACATGCAGGGGCGGGGCGAATTGCTGGCCCATGATGCCGACCCGTCGCGCATGGCGGGTCTGCCGGCGCGGGCGCGCCGCGCCGGGGCGCGCGTCACGCTGTTGGACGCGGCGGGCGTCGCTGCGCTTGCCGGGCGCTGCGATCTGACATTGGTGGACGCGCCCTGTTCGGGTTCGGGGGCGTGGCGGCGCAATCCTGACGCCAAATGGGCGTTTACACGCGAAGAACTGGACCGGATGACGGCGCTTCAGTCGCGCATTCTGGCCGCGGCCGCGCGCTGCGTCGCCCCCGGCGGGCGGCTGGTCTACGCCACCTGCTCGCTGCTGCGGGCGGAAAACCGCGACGTGGTCGACGGGTTTCTGGCGCGCGGCGATTGCGTGCTTGAGGCCGAGCGGCGCCTGACCCCGCTCGACGGCGGCGACGGATTCTATGGCGCGGTGATTCGACTCTCCCCTAGATAGAAATCACGATTGCGTTTACCCTCTGTTAGCCTTGCGGATTTCATATGCGGGGGATTGCCTGCGCAGAATGCGTGCGCGTGCGGCGGAGCGGTTGGCGTGACGGTTCAGACGGAACAAGCGACGGAAGTTGGCGGCGGGCTGTCCGGGGCGGGCGCGGCGCGGTCCTGGGGCGTTGGCGCCGCGGCGCTGGCGCTGACCGGCGCGGCGGCGCTGCTGGCCGATCAGGCGCTGCCGGCGCCGGCGGGGCTCATGGCGCAGGCGGCGCTTGGCGTCGGCGCGCTCAGCGCCTTTGCGGCGATGATCGTGCTGCGGCTGCGACGCGCGGGCGCGGCGCGGCGCGAAAGCGGGGCGTTCGACGCGTTGTTCGGCTCGTCCTCTTCGCCCGCGGCGCTGTCGGATTTCAACGGCATCCTGCGTGCGGTCAACCCGGCCATGCACCGGCTCACCCATTGCCGCCCCGGCGAAGACGTGCGCAGCATATTTTCCGGCGACGCGGCGAAGATCGAAAAACGCGTCTACCGGATGCTGCGCGAAATGCGCCGCGACGGCGTGCTGCGCCGCGAAACCTTTCTGCGCGGCGGCGAATTATGGGATGCCGAGGTCGCCCCTGCGGGGGCCGGCGTGCTGCTCTGGCGCCTGCTGCCCTGCGGCGCGCCGTGGGAGGACGCGGGCGCCGGCGCGCTGGCCGCGGCCACCGCCTTCGGGTTTCTGCGGGTGCAGGGCGGGCGCGCGTCGGTCAATCGCGCGCTGGCGGAGATGATCGACGGGCCGGTGGAAAAGCTCGAGGACGTGTTCGCGGCGCGCCCGGTGCGCTCGGGCGAGGCGGTGGCGCTGGCGCGGCCCGTGCGCCCCGGCCTGCGCTGCCGGGCGTTCTTTGACGAGACCGCCGCCGCCAAGGCCCCGCCCGAGGCCCCCATGGCCATGTTCCTGCTGCGAATCGAGGACAACGAGCCCGACGGCGCCAACGCCGAGGACATTCTCGAGGGCCTGCCCGTGGCGCTGGCGCGGCTGACGCCGGAGGGGCGGCTGATCTCCGCCAACGCCCCGGCGCGCGCCCTGCTCGGACCCCGCGCCGAGCCCGGCGCCCCGATCGGCGCCTTGATCGAGGGGCTGGGGCGGTCGATCGACGATCGCGTCGCCGAGGCGGCGCGCGGCCGCGCCACCGGCCGCTCGGAAATCGCCCGGGGCAAGATCGAGGATCGCGAGCTGTTCCTGCAGGTGTCGCTGTCGCGGGTGATGATCGACGGCGCCCCGTCGCTGATCGCGGTCCTGTCCGACGCGACCGAGCTGAAAACCCTCGAGGCGCAGTTCGTGCAGAGCCAGAAGATGCAGGCGGTGGGCCAGCTCGCCGGCGGCGTCGCCCATGATTTCAACAACCTGCTGACCGCGATCAACGGCCATTGCGACCTGCTGCTGATGCGCCGGGACACCACCGATCCCGATCACGCGGACCTCGCGCAGATCCGCCAGAACGGCAATCGCGCGGCGGCGCTGGTGCGCCAGATGCTGGCGTTCTCGCGCAAGCAGACCCTGCGCCCCAAGGTGATCTCGCTGGTCGAAACCCTGGCCGAACTGTCGCATCTGCTGAACCGGCTGCTGGGCGAAAAGGTGCGCCTGCATCTGGATCACGAGGGCGAGCTGGGTCTGGTGCGCGTGGACGAACGCCAGTTCGAACAGGTGATCATGAATCTCGTGGTCAACGCGCGCGACGCCATGCGCGACGGCGGCGAGGTGCGGGTGCGCACCCGCAACGTTTCGCTGTCGGAGGAATTCCGCCGCGACCGCGCCGTGGTGCCGGCGGGCGACTATGTGCTGATCGAGGTCTCGGATTCCGGGGCCGGCATCCCGCCCGACAAGATCGGCAACATCTTCGAGCCGTTCTTCACCACCAAGAAGGTGGGCGAGGGCACCGGGCTCGGGCTCTCCACCGCCTATGGCATCGTCAAGCAGACCGGCGGCTTCATCTTCGCGGACAGCGCGCCGGGCGAGGGCGCGGTGTTCTCGATCTACCTGCCGCGCCACGAACAGACCGAGGCGCCGGTCGCGATTCGCCCCGCCGCCCCCGAGGCGGCGCAGGATCTGGGCGGCGAGGGCGTGGTGCTGCTGGCCGAGGACGAGGCGCCGGTGCGCTCCTTCGCCGCGCGCGCCCTGCGCATGCGCGGCTACGAGGTGGTGGAGGCGGATTCCGCCGAATCCGCGCTCAAGACGCTCGAAGACCCCGCCATCGAGATCGACGTCATCGTCTCCGACGTGGTGATGCCCGGCATGGACGGCCCGACCTGGGTGAAGCGCGCCCGCGAAAAGCTGCCCGACGTGAAGGTGATCTTCGTCTCGGGCTATGCCGAGGACGCGTTCCGCAAGAACCTCGAAGGCCTCGATGATTTCCACTTTTTGCCCAAGCCGTTCTCGCTCAACGAATTGAGCATGGCGATCAAGGAGGTCCGCGACGCCGCCTGAGCTCCGGGGTCGATGGCCCCTTGCGCCCGCCCGCGCCGCGCGTCACCCTGCGCGCGACTGACGAAACGGCAAGGGGAGAGACGCCATGCGACTGGAGGGCAAGCGCTGCATCGTGACCGGCGCCGCGCAGGGGTTCGGGCTGGGGATCGCGGAGCGGTTCATCGCCGAAGGCGCCCATGTGGCGCTGCTCGACATCCAGGAAGCGGCGGCGCGCGAGGTCGCCGACAAGCTGGGCGCCAATGCGCTGCCGGTGCTGTGCGACGTGTCCGACGGCGCCAGCGTCAGCGCCGCGACCGCCACGGTCGCCGCGGCCTTCGGCGGCGTTGACATCCTGGTCAACAACGCCGGCTGGTCGCCGCGCAACCAGCCGCTGCTCGATGTTCCGCAAGCCGATTTCGACAAGCTCTACGCGGTCAACGTGAAGTCGATCTTCCATTTCTGCCACGCCGTGGTGCCGCTCTGGCGCGACGCGGGCGGCGGGGTGATGCTCAATATCGGCTCCACCGCCGGGCTGCGGCCGCGCCCGGGGCTGACCTGGTACAACTCCACCAAGGGCGCGGTGAACCTGATGAGCCGCTCGCTGGCGGTGGAACTGGCGCCCGACGGCATCCGCGTCAACGCGCTGGCCCCGGTGGCGGGGGAAACCCCGCTGCTCGCGACCTTCATGGGCGAGGACACTCCGGAAAAGCGCGCCGCCTTCATCGCCACGGTGCCGCTGGGCCGGCTGTCGCAGCCGCGCGACATCGCCAACGCGGCGCTGTATCTGTGCTCGGACGAGGCGGATTTCATCACCGGCGTGGTGCTGGAGGTGGATGGCGGGCGCACCATCTGAGCCGGCGGCGCCGGTCATTCCGGACATCGTGGTGCGGGCGGCCGGACTCGAACCGGCACGGACTAGGTCCCAGGCATTTTAAGTGCCATGCGTCTACCAGTTTCGCCACGCCCGCGCCTTGGCCCCGCATCCCCCGCATGGCGTTGCGCGGGGGGCGCGCTGGACCTTCTCTTTACCCCCTGCGGCCGGCAATTCAAGCGACAGTTGCGCGCGGCGCCGCCGGAACCCTCGCCGGGCTTAACGCGGCCTTAGGGGTGTTTGCGCCAGAGTCCCGACAGCGCCGGGACGCGGCGCGGGCGGAGGCGCGCGATGAATTTGCCGGGGACAATGCCGGGGTTTCTCTGCATCGGGGCGCAGAAGGCGGGCACATCCTGGCTGTTCGAACGGCTGCGGACCCATCCCGGCATATGGACCCCGCCGCTGAAGGAACTGCACTATTTCGACCACCTGCACATCCCGCGCAACCGCCGCTGGACCCATGCGCATCTGCGCCGCGGCGTGCGGCGCGCGCTGTGCTGGCATGTGAATCACGCCAAGACGTTCGACCGGGACTGGATGCGCTATCTTTGCGATCTGGCGGATCGCGACCCGTTCACGCCCGGCTGGTACGCGCGGGCCTTCGCGCGGGCGCCCTCCGGGCGGCTCTGCATGGACGTGACGCCCGAATACGCGTCATTGCCCGAGGCGGGGGCGGCGCAGGTGGCGCGCGACCTGCCGGGGGTGAAGATCCTGCACATCCTGCGCGCCCCGGCGGCGCGGGCGCTGTCGCAGATGCGCATGAACATGCAGCGGCGCGGGCAGGCGGGCGCCGCGGCCTGGCGCGCGGCGCTGGAGGATCCCGACCTCGCCGATCGCGGCGATTACGCGGCGCAGATCCCGCGCTGGCAGGCGGCGATCGCGCCGGATCGGCTGATGTTCCTGCCTTTCGGGCGCATCGCGCGCGACCCGGCGGCGGCGCTGACGGAGGTGGAGCGGTTTCTGGGCCTCGACCCGGGACCGCGCGGCGACGAGGTGGGGCGCAAGGTCCACGCCACCAGGCCCGCCGCGCCGCCGCGCGACGTGCGCGCGGAACTGGAACGCCGGCTGGCCCCGCAGGAGGCGTTTCTGGCCGCGACCTTCGGCGCGGATTTCGCGGCGGAATGCTGAGATGACGCCGAAACCCTTCATCATCGTGACCACGGCGCGCTCGGGCTCGTATCATCTGGCGAGCCTGCTGCACAGCGCCCCCGACGTGATCTGCCATGGCGAGGTTTTCAAGCGCGATCGGGTGGAACTGAACGCCTGGCATCTGCGCCGGGTCGGGCTTGGGCGGCGCGACGCGGCGGCGCGCAATGCGCAGGGGATGGGGTTCATCGACCGGCTGCGCGCCATCCATCCGAAAAAGATCACTGGTTTCAAGGTGTTTCCGGCGCATCTGGAGGATCTGACGATCCGCGAGAGCCTGCTGTTCGGCCCCCATTGGCGGCGCATCCTGCTGCGCCGCAATCCGCTGGAGGCGCATCTGTCGGGGCTGCGCGCCCGCCAGACCGAGATTTACACTTTTCGCAAGGGCGCTCCGACGCCGCCGGAGCAGGCGCTGCGCCGCCGCGTGCGCTACGACCCCGACCGCTTCGAGCGCTATCTGCGCGGGCGCGCCCGGTTCGACAAGCTTTGCGCCCGGATCGCCGCGGCGGGGGGGGCGCTCGAAACCGACCATGCGGCGCTGAACAGCCGGGCCGAGCGCGCCCGGCTGCTGCGGTTCATCGGGTCGAGCGCCGATCCCGACGGGCTCAGCAGCGAGATGCGGCGGCAATTCACCTGGCCGATGGCGGAGGGGGTGATCAATTTCGCCGAGATGGCCGATGATCTGGAGCGCCGCGGTCTGGCGCATCTGCTGGCGCAGGCGCGGGTCGGCGCGCCGGTCTAGGGGCGCGGCGCGCGGCGCCTGTCCCCGGCCGCGCAGGCCGGATTGCCGGCGGTCGCGCAGCGGCGGCCGGGGCGCCGGCGGCGCGCAAACCATCCGGGCGGGCGGCTATGCCGGGCGGGCAATGACAGGGGCTCAGTCCGGCGGGGTTTCCTCGATGTCGGGGGCGCCGAGGCTTTCGCACATGGCCCGGATCGCCGCCGCGACGCGGGCCAGCGCCGCCCGGTCGCGGGCGCGCGCCACCAGCGTCGTGCCAAGGCCGCCGCGAAAGAACGGGTAGCTGCCGAGGCTGATCGCCGGATGCGCGCGGGCGATCTCGCCCAGCGGACCGGCGATGTCGCCTTCGGGCAGCGGCACGCGAAACGCGTGGCAAAGCATCGGCGGCCCGCCTTGCAGATCGGGGCGCACGCTTTCCAGCATGGCCTGAAAAATCGCCGGCACGCCGGCCATGACATGGACGTTTTCAAGGCGAAACCCCGGGGCCTGGCTTACCGGATTGACAATCAGCGCCGCGCCCTCGGGGATGCGGGCCATGCGCAGGCGGGCCTCGTTCAGATCCCGGGCGTCGCCGTAAAAGGCCTCCAGAATCGCGCGCGCGTCGTCGCGCACCCCGATCGGGACCCCGAAGGCCGCGGCGATCGCGTCGGCGGTGATGTCGTCATGGGTCGGGCCGATGCCCCCCGAGGTGAACACGTGGTCAAAGCGCGCCCGCAGCGCGTTGACCGCGGCGACGATCTCGGCCTGCTCGTCGGGCACCACGCGCACCTCGCGCAGCGCGATCCCGATGCCGGTCAGCACGTTGGCGAGGTGGTGGCTGTTGGCGTCGCGGGTGCGCCCGGACAGCACCTCGTCGCCGATCACCACCATGGCGGCGGTGGGCGCGGCAGCGGCTGGGGTCATGGTCTTGCCTCGCGGGTCTGGGCGGGATAGCACCGCCGGATGCAGTTCGACGCGCCTCTGATCCGCGCCACGCTCGTGCGCCGGTATAAACGATTTCTCGCCGACGTCATCCTTGCGGACGGCGCCGAGGCCACCGCCCATTGCGCCAATCCCGGGGCCATGACCGGGCTGGCCGACCCCGGCGCGACGATCTGGCTGGAGCCCAACGACAACCCCAGGCGCAAGCTGAAGCTGAGCTGGAAACTGGTGGAGCTGCCCGGGGGCCGGTTCGCCTGCGTCGACACCGCGCTGCCCAACCGGCTGGTGGGCGAGGCGCTGGCCGCCGGGCGCATCCCGGCGCTCGCCGGCTATGACCGCATCCGCGCCGAGGCCCCCTACGGCGTCAACAGCCGCGTGGATTTCCTGCTGGGCGCCGACGATCGCCCGGACTGCTATGTCGAGGTCAAGAGCGTGACCCTGCGCCGCGCCGGCGACTGGGCCGAATTCCCCGACAGCGTGACCAGGCGCGGCGCCAAGCATCTCGACGAACTGGCGGCGATGGCGGCGCAGGGGGCGCGCGCGGTCATGCTCTACGTGGTGCAGCGCGGCGATTGCGCGCGGGTGCGCATGGCCGGGGACATCGATCCGGGCTACGCGGCGGGGTTCGCCCGCGCCCGCGCCGCCGGGGTCGAGGCCATGGCCTGCGCCACCGTCATCGACGCGGGCGGCGTGGGGGCGGCCCGGCCCCCGGCCGGCAGCGACGGGGCCGACGGGTGCTGTTTTGGGGAATCGGGACCAA
>NZ_JBWOMN010000142.1:0-69578 GCF_056449545.1 Oceanicella sp.
CGCGGCTGGCCGGGCGCAAGCCGCGCGGCGGGGCTTTGCGCCACGCGGCGCCGGCGCCCGCCCGCCGGTTCGCCGCCCTCGCGCGTCGCTGCGCTGGTCTCCGGGCGGTCGCCGCGCTAAGAAACCCCCGCGCATTGCCCGAGGGAGTCCCAGATGGAGAAATCCGCCGCCATGAAACGCGACTGGATCGCCACCGCCCGCACGCTCAGCGAGGCCCTGCCGCTTCTGCAACGCTATGACGGCGCCCGGGTGGTGGTGAAATTCGGCGGCCACGCCATGGGCGACGCCAAGGCGCTGGAGCATTTCGCGCGGGACATCGTGTTGATGAAGCAATGCAACGTGCATCCGCTGGTGGTGCATGGCGGCGGTCCGCAGATCGCCCAGATGCTGAAACGCCTGTCCATCGAAAGCGAATTCATCAACGGGTTGCGGGTGACCGACGCCGCCACGGTCGAGGTGGTGGAGATGGTGCTGTCGGGGCGCATCAACAAGGCGATCGTCACCGCGATCAACGCCCAGGGGGGCAGGGCGGTGGGGCTCAGCGGCAAGGACGCCAACCTGATGATCTGCGAAAAGGCGCTGAACACCCGCCGCGATCCCGACAGCAACATCGAACGGATCCTGGATCTGGGTTTCGTGGGCAAGCCGGTGCAGGTGGACGCGGCGGTGCTGCGCACCTTCATCGACAGCGATTTCATCCCGGTGATCGCGCCGGTGGGCGTGGGCCGGGGCGGCGAGACCTACAACGTCAACGGCGACACCGCCGCCGGGGCCATCGCCGGGGCGATGAAGGCCGAACGCCTGCTGCTGCTCACCGACGTTTCGGGCGTCAAGGACAGCGCCGGCGACGTGCTCACGCAAGTGACCCCCGAAGACGTGCGCCGGCTCACGGAATCGGGGGTCATCGCCGGGGGCATGATCCCCAAGACCGCCACCGCGCTCGAAGCCATCGCCGCCGGGGTGGAGGCGGTGGTGATTCTCGACGGCCGCGCGCCCCATGCCTGCCTGCTGGAGCTGTTCACCGAACACGGCGCCGGCACGCTGATCAAGGCGGGCTGACACCGGCTTGAACCGGCTTGAACCGGGTTTGATCGGGTGCGAACCGGGCCAGGCCGGGCGCGCCGCCGGCCCCGGTCCCAAAAAAACATCCATGACAGGAACCCTGCTGACATGATGGTGTCAGCAGGGGGGCGCCATGACTGTCCCTGCGCCGATCGGGCGCTTGCTGACAGGACCGAAAACCATGACCGCTCTTTCCCAGACTCTCGAATTCGTCACCTTCTCGCTGATCGAAGGCGCCTCCGAGGACGCCTTCGCCGCCGCCGCCGCCGAGATCGGCGACTGGGCGAAAACCCAGCCCGGCTTCCAGTATCGCGCCCTTGTCCGCCGCGAGGACGGCGTGTGGATGGACATGGTGTTCTGGGCCGATCCGGACGCGGCCAGGACCGCCAGCGCGAAATTCATGGCGGCCATGGGCGCATGCGCGGCGATGCGGATGATCGACCCGGCCAGCGTGGCCATGGCGCATCTGCCGGTGCGCTCCAACGCCGCCCCCGCCGCCATGGCGGCGTAGCCCATGCGCAAGGCCGCCCGCCTGTTCCAGCTGGTGTCGCTGCTGCGCGGGCGGCGGCTGGCGATCACCGCCGCGGCGCTGGCCGAGGCGCTGGAGGTGTCGACGCGCACCGTCTATCGCGACATTCGCGCGCTGGAACAGGCGGGCGTGCCGGTGGACGGCGAGGCGGGGGTGGGCTATCGGCTCGCCCCCGGCTTCGAATTGCCCCCGGTGATGTTCGAGCGCGACGAGGTGCTGGCGCTGCTGGTGGGCGGCGCCATGGTGCGCGCCTTCACCGATCCCGGCCTCGGCGGCGCCGCGCGCCGCGCCGAGGCCAAGATCCGCGCCATTCTGGACGAACCCGCCAAGGCCATGGCCGACGCCCAGCCCTATCGCATCCCGGTGATGCGGGGCGACGACCCGCTGCGCGACCGCCACCAGCGCATCCGCGAGGCCTGCGAGGCGCGTCTGAAGCTGCGCCTCGACTATCTGGACGCCGAGGGCCGCGCGTCGGCGCGGGTGGTCTGGCCGCTGGGGCTGATCGGCTGGACCGGCAAATGGACGCTGCTGGCCTGGTGCGAACTGCGCGCCGACTACCGCAATTTCCGCTTCGACCGCATCGCCGCGCTGCGCCTGACCGGGGACGGCTTCGCCCCGACGCCGGATCGCAGCCTTGAAGGCTATCTGGCCGGGCTGGACCATGTCTGATCCTTCGCCCGGGTCCAGGCGCCGCCTGGCGCGCGCGGCTGATGGGCGGGGCGCGGCGTCAAGCGGGGCAAGGCGCCGCATGCACGATGCCGCGAGCCGCATTGACCCGGGGGCGGCTTCCCGCAATTCTGACCCATGCAAAACGAACCGATCATCCGCATAGCCGTTTTTCTGGGCGTGTTCGCGCTTATGGCGATCTGGGAGGCCACCCGCCCGGGCCGCGCCCGCGCGTTGGGCCGCTGGCCGCGCTGGGGCACCAACTGGGGGCTGGTGATCCTCGACAGCGCCGTGGTGCGGCTGCTGTTCCCGGCCGCCGCCGTAGGCGCCGCGCTGGATGCGCAGGCCAATGGCTGGGGGCTGTTCAACGCGCTGGACTGGCCCGCCTGGCTGGAGGTCCCGCTGGTGATGCTGGCGCTGGATTTCGCCATCTGGCTCCAGCATCTGCTGAGCCACAAGATCCCGATCCTGTGGCGCCTGCACCGGGTGCATCACGCCGATCGCGACGTGGACGTCACCACCGCGATCCGATTTCACCCCATCGAGATCGCGCTGTCCATGCTGCTGAAGATCGGGCTGGTCTACGCGCTGGGGGCGCCGGCGCTGGCGGTGATCCTGTTCGAGATCGTGCTGAACGGGGTCGCCCTGTTCAACCACGCCAACATCCGCCTGCCCGCGGCGATCGAAGGCCCGCTGCGCTGGCTGGTGGTGACCCCGGACATGCACCGCATCCACCATTCCGTGATCGTGGCCGAGACCGACAGCAATTACGGCTTCAACCTGCCCTGGTGGGACCGGTTGTTCCGCACCTACACCGCCGACCCGCGCGACGGGCAGACCGGCATGACCCTGGGGCTGGCCGAGCACCAGACCGAGGCCCCGGCGCGGCTGGTCTGGAGCCTGGCCTTTCCGTTTCGGCGCAAGTGAGCGCGGGCGCGCCCCCGGCCGAAAGGGATTTCGCGGCGATCGCCGCGGCGGCGCGGGATTTCGGTCTGGCGGCCTCGGGGTTCGATCTTGCCGGGGGCGCGGCGGCGCCGGGGCTGGCCCCGGGGATTCGCGCGCTGGTCCTGCTCGCCGCCGACGGGGGGCGCATGTGGGCGGCGTTCACGGGGGCGCCCGAACATGGCGACGGCGCGCCGGACCCGCTGGACCGCTGGTCGGCGCGGGTTGTGGGCGATCTGGCGGCGCGCTTCGGGGCGGCGGCGGTTCTGCCTTCGGACGGGCCGCCCCATCCGCCCTTCCTGCAATGGGCGAGGCGGGCCGAGCCGGTCTGGCCCTCGCCGCTGGGCATGATGGTGCATGGCCAACGCGGGTTGTGGAGTTCGTGGCGCGGGGCGCTGGCGCTGGCGGCGCCGATCGCCGCGCCCGCGCGCCCCGATGTTTCGCGCCCCTGCGACGCCTGCGCCGCGCCTTGCCGCGCCGCCTGCCCGGTGGCGGCGTTCTCGGATCATGGTTACGACACCGCCGCATGCGCCGCGCATCTGCGCCGCCCCGAGGGCGCGGATTGCCTGGCGCGCGGCTGCCGGGCCCGGCGCGCCTGCCCGGTGGGGCGCGATGTCGCCCCGCAACCGGCGCAGGCGGCGTTCCACATGGCGGCTTTTCTGCGCGCGAGGCCCTGAGGCATGAAAACCCTGATCCTGATGCGTCACGCGAAATCGGCCTGGGGCGACCCGAGCCTGGCCGATCACGCCCGCCCGCTGAACGCGCGCGGGCGCGCCGCGGCGCCGCTGATGGGCCGCTGGCTGCGCGATCGGAGGCTGGTCCCGGATCTGGCGATCGTCTCGGACGCCGTGCGCACCCGGGACACCTGGGCGCGCATGGGGCTGGACGGCGCGCCGATGCGGGCCAGCGGCGCGCTGTATCACGCGCGCGCCGAGGCGCTGCTGGCGGTTCTGCGCGGCGCGCCGGACGCCGCGCGGGCGCTGCTGCTGCTTGGCCATCAGCCGGGGATGGGGGATGTTCTGGCGATGCTGGCCCGAGAACGCGCGCCGGCGGATTGCCGCCGGGCGTTCCGGAAATTCCCCACCGCCGCCATCGCCGTGCTGGAATTCGACGCCCCCGACTGGTCTGCCGTCGCCCCGGGCGGCGGGCGTTTCTCCCGCTTTGTCACGCCGGGGGATCTGGCCTGAACGCCAATGACAGGGCATCAATCCTCGCCGGGCGGCTTGCCGCGCAGCGATTTGATCGCGCCGCGCCTTGTCTTGGCGTCCATGCGCCGGCGCCTGGCGCCCTTTGACGGCTTGGTGGGCACGCGCCGCTTGGGGCGCACCGCCGCCGCGGCGATCAGCGCGATCAGCCGGTTCAGCGCGTCCTCGCGATTGCGCAGCTGGGAGCGGTGGGATTCGGCGCGCAGCACCACCGCGCCGTCCTTGGTCCAGCGCCGCCCGGCCAGGCGTTTCAGCCGCGCCTTCACGTCGGGGGGCAGGTTGGGCGAGCGTTCGGCCTCGAAGCGCAGCTCGACGGCGGTCTCCACCTTGTTGACGTTCTGCCCGCCGGGGCCGGAGGAGCGCGCGAAGCTTTCGCTGAGCTCCCATTCGGCGATGGCGATCTGATCGGTGACGCGGATCATGGCATGCGCCCTGCGGTTTTTCGGTCTGTCGGGCTGCGGGGGCCGGTTCGATGCGGCCGGTCGGACAAAGGGGGCCGCGTCGATGCGCGGCCCCCTGCAGAAATTCGTGAGCGTCGGAGCGTCGGGCGGGCGGCCGCTGGGGCCGCGCCTGAGCCTCCGTGGAAAAGGGGGCTGCCCCTACCGCGGATCCTCGCGCGCAGACCCGACCGACACCTCCAAGGTCTCACTCGACATTGGACCACCTCCTCTCCGTTGTTGAACGCCAGCTGAAAAGATGCGGCGCCATCGGCGGCGCGTCCAGTGTTTTTCGCGATCGGCGGCGGGCGGGTCAGGCGGCGCGGGCGCCCCGGATCAGGCCCAGCGCCAGGCGGAACGGGACCAGCGCGATCAGCGCCAGCGCCATCTTGACCGCGAAATCCGCGGTTGCGAGCGACGCCCAAAGCGGCGCCGCGGGACCCAAGCCAAGCATCGGGACCGCCTCGTTGGCCCAGGACACGTCGTCGCCGGCGTCGATCCAGGACAGGCCCGCGGCAAAGGCGATCGAAAAGAACAGCCCGGTGTCGAGCGCCGAGCCGAAGAACGACGACACCAGCGGCGCGCGCCACCAGCTGCCGGCGCGCAGCCGGTCGAACAGGCTGACATCGAGCATCTGCGCCGACAGGAAGGCGACCCCCGAGGCCAGCGCGATGCGCAGCGTCGTGGCTTCGAACCCGGCGGCGACGAAGGAACAGCCGATGCCGATGACAAAACCCGCGAACACCACCTTGCGCGCCTGCGCCGCGCCGAGCGCGCGGTTGGTCAGGTCGGTGACCAGAAAGGCGAAGGGATAGGTGAAGGCGCCCCAGGTGAGCCAGTCGCCCAGCAGGCGCTGCACCAGGATGTTGGAGGCGACGACGACCAGCGCCATCGCCGCCACGCCAAGGATCATGCCGCGCTGCATCGCGTCGCTCCTGTCAGTCCGTGGGCGCAAGCGCGCCGGTTAGCCTGTTTTGGCCCCTTGCGCAAGTTTTGCGCCGGGGGCCGCCATGCGCTGCGCGCAGGCGGGCCGGGCGGCCGCGCGCGCAAAGCAAGACTCAGCCGGGGAGCATGCCCAATGCCGACAGATAGAGGTCGAGCATGGCTTCTTCCTCGGAGCGCTCGTCGGCGGATTTCTTGCGCAGGGTCACCACCTTGCGCAGGGTCTTGGAGTCAAAGCCGTTGCCCTTGGCCTCGGCGTAGACTTCCTTGATCTGCTCGGCGACCTCGCGCTTTTCCTCCTCCAGCCGTTCGATGCGCTCGATGATCGAGCGCAGCTGATCCGCGGCCACGGTGTTTTGCGAGAAGTTGTCGTCGTCGGTCATTTTCTTGTCCGCTTGAATCAGGGCAGGGAATTGGGGCGTGGATTCGGGGTCGGCGGACATTAGGGGCGGAACGCGCCCGACAAAACCCCCGAAATCCCCCCGGCGCAGCCGAAATCCCCCCCGGCGCAGCCGATCAGCGCCCGGGATGGCTGACGGCGAAGGCGGCTTTCTGTTCGTCGCTGGCCTCGGTCTGGTATTTGTCGCGCCACTCGGCATAGGGCATGCCGTAGACGATCTCGCGGGCCTCGTCCTTGCCCATCTCGACGCCCCTGTCGTTGGCGGCCTCCTGATACCAGCGGCTCAGGCAGTTGCGGCAGAACCCCGAGAGGTTCATCAGGTCGATGTTCTGCACGTCGGCGCGGTCGCGCAGATGGGCGACGAGGCGACGAAAGGCGGCGGCTTCGAGTTCGGTGCGGGTCTGGTTGTCCATGTTGCGGTCTCCTGCAAGAAGCGGTCGGTCCGGCGGCCGACAAGTCTAGGCGGCGCCGCCCAGCGCGTCCATCGCGCCCGGCGCCGGCAGGGCGGCGAGCGCGTCGCGCAGGATCGGGGCCAGGCGTTCGGCCCAGATCGCCTCGCCGGCCGGGTCGGCGATCAGGTCGTTGCGGATCTCGATCAGCGCGTGGGGCAGGCCGCGCGCGGTGCCGTGGGTCCACATGGTGTCCCCGGCGAGCTGGCCGGAATAGGGTTCGTTGTCGCCCACGCACAGGTCGGGCTCGGCGCGCAGGCGGTCGATCAGCGGGCGGGCGAGACGCCCGTCGCGATCCCACAGCACCCCGGCGTGCCAGGGCCGGGGCGGGCGGTTCCGGAACTGGCGGGTGAAGGAATGGATCGAGATCAGCGCCGGGACCGCGCCCGCCGCCTCGGCGCGGTTGATCGCCGCGCGCACGGCCCCGTGATAGGGGCGGTGCCAGGCCCCAAGCCGGCGCGCCACCTCGACGGCGTCCACATGGCGGTTGCCCGGCACGATGGAGCCGTCATTGAGCTTCATCACCAGCGTCGGGTCGTCCTCGCCCCGGTTCGGGTCGATCACCAGCCGCGAGAACGTGGACAGCACCGCCGGCGCGTCCAGCAGCGCCGACAGGCCCAGCGTCAGCCCGCGCGCGCCCACGTCAAACGCGATGTGACGGGCCATGTCCGCGGGCGGCAAGCCCAGATCGCCGCCGTTCACCTCGCCGGGCACCCGGTTGGAGGCGTGGTCGCAGAGCAGCAGGATCGCGGCGTCGCCGGTGGGGTTGACCAGTTCGAAAGCGGGCGTGGCGGGCATGGGGGCTCCGGTTGCGGGGGATCGCGACAGACCATAGGCAAGCGCGCCGCCGACGCAACCCCCGCCGCCCGCCCGCCCCCCCGCCCGCCGACTCAGCCCCCGCCGCCGCCGCCCCTTTGCCGCGGGGGGGCGGGCTCGCGTCGCGGCGCCCATGCGCCGGCCGGGCCGCATCCGCCCGCGCGCCGCAACTTTTCAACGGGGCGCCGGCGCAGTTCGCAGCTTTGTGACCCGTAAAATCCAAGACTTCGGCTTTCGCAGCCGATATACCTCGCCACTCACCCGCATCCCGATCCGGGTCGATCGGCCCGGCGACGAAAAACGACAGGACACCCATGCGCCGCCGCAGAAACGTCAAGATCGTGGCCACGCTCGGCCCGGTCTCCGCCAATCGCGAAACCATCCGGGGGCTGTTTCTGGCCGGCGCCGACGTGTTCCGGCTCAACATGAGCCACGGGACCCATGACGAGATCGCCGAAAAGCACCGGTTGATCCGCGAGATCGAACACGAGATGGACCGCCCGATCTGCATCCTCGCCGACCTTCAGGGGCCGAAATTGCGCTGCGGCGAATTCGCCGACGGGCCGGTGGACCTGGTCGACGGGCAGGATTTCCGCTTCGACCTCGACCCGGCGCCCGGCGACGCGACCCGCGTGCGCCTGCCGCATCCCGAGATCTTCGCCGCCCTGAAAACCGGCGCGCATCTGCTGGTCAATGACGGGGCGATCAAGCTGCGGGTGAAATCCTGCGACGAGACCGGCGCGGACATGGTGGTGACGCAGGGCGGGACCATATCCGACCGCAAGGGCGTGAACGTGCCCGACGTGCTGCTGCCGCTCGCCGCGCTCACCGAAAAGGACCGGCGCGACCTGGAATTCGTCTGCAAGCTGGGCGTCGACTGGCTGGCCATGAGCTTCGTGCAGCGCCCCGAGGACGTGATCGAGGGCAAGGCGCTGGCCAAGCGCCGCGCCGCCGTCATCGCCAAGATCGAAAAGCCCGCCGCCGTCGAGGCCATCGACGCCATCCTGGCCGAGGCCGACGGCATCATGGTGGCGCGCGGCGATCTCGGCGTGGAGATGCCGATCACCCAGGTGCCGCCGATCCAGAAACGCCTGATCCTCACCTGCCGCGCCGCCGGCAAGCCGGTGATCGTCGCCACCCAGATGCTGGAAAGCATGATCCACGCGCCGGTGCCCACCCGCGCCGAGGTCAGCGACGTCGCCACCGCCATCTACGAAGGCGCCGACGCGGTGATGCTGTCCGCCGAATCCGCCGCCGGGGAATTCCCGCTCGAAGCCGTCGCCACCATGAACGCCATCGCCGAGGAAATCGAACGCGACCCCTATCACCGCCAGGCCATGGAGGAGGGGCGCTCCAAGGCCCGCACCCGGGTCTCGGACGCCATCACCGTCGCGGCGCGCGAGGTGGCCGAAACCACCGACGTGAAGGCGATCTGCTGCTTCACCCATTCGGGCACCACGGCGTTGCTGGCGGCGCGCGAACGCCCGCGCGTGCCGATCATCGCGCTGACCCCCTTCTACGCCACGGCGCGGCGGCTGGAACTGGTCTGGGGGCTGCATTGCGTGCACACCCACGAGGTCGAGCGCTTCAAGCTGGCGGTGGTGAGCGCGGCGCGCGCCGCGCGGGCCTCGGGTTTCGCCTCGGATGACGACCGCATCATCGTCATCGCCGGCATCCCCTTCAACACCCCCGGCTCCACGAATATCCTGCGCGTCGCCCCGGTGCGTGAAAAGCTGATTTACGAGGGCGAGACCGAATGACCCCGCCCCGCCGGATCGCCGCTTGCCTCGCCCCCCCAACCCCGCTATAGACCGCGCTTGCGCACGGGGCGGCCGGCTCGGACGGGCTGCCGAGCCGCCTCCAGAACCACGCTGACGAATACGGAGAGCGAAATGCCCAAGATGAAGACCAAGTCAGGCGCCAAGAAGCGCTTCAAGGTCACCGCCAACGGCAAGATCAAATGCGGTCAGGCCGGCAAACGCCATGGCATGATCAAACGGACCCGGAAATTCATCCGCAACGCCCGCGGCACCACGGTGCTGAGCGACGCGGACACGAAGACCGTGAAATCCTTCCTGCCCTACGCGCGCTGATCGGGAGCCCGACATGTCACGAGTGAAACGCGGCGTCACCCAGCACGCCCGCCATCTGAAGATCCGCAAGGCCGCCAAGGGATACGCCGGGCGGCGCAAGAACGTCATCCGCGTCGCCAAGCAGGCGGTGGACAAGGCGCTCCAGTACCAGACCCGCGATCGCAAGACCCGCAAGCGCAACTTCCGCGCGCTGTGGATCCAGCGCATCAACGCCGGGGTCCGCGCCCATGACGCCGAGATGACCTATTCCAGCTTCATCAACGGCCTGACCAGATCCGGCGTCGAGGTGGACCGCAAGGTGCTCTCCGACCTCGCCATCCACGAACCCGGCGCCTTCGCCGCGGTGGTGGACAAGGCCAAGGCCGCGCTGGCCTGACGCGCCGCCCCATCGGCGAACGCCAATTCCGATCGGGCCCCCGGCAACGCCAGCCGGGGGCCTTTTTCCTGCCCGGCGCCTTCGCGAGGATCACCGCCCATGACCTGCCAAACGCTGTTCTTCTACGGCAGCCTGCGCGACGCGGCGCTGCTGCAAGCGGTCACCGGGCGCGCCGGCGCCGATCTGCGCCCGGTCCCGGCGCGGCTGGCGGATCACGAAGCGCGCGTCATCCTCGGCGAATCCTTTCCCGGCGTGGTCGCGGCGCCGGGCGCGACCCTCGACGGCGTCGTGCTCGAAGATCTCTGCGAGGCCGAATTCGCCCGCGTCGCCTTCTTCGAGGATGACGCGGAATTCGACCTGCGCGACGTGCAGGTGCGGGTTGCGGGGCGGGCGGCGGCGCTCGATGCGAAATGCTTCTTTCCCAAACCGCCGCACAGGCTCGGCGCGGTCTGGGATTTCGACGCCTGGCGGCGCGATGAACAACCTTTCGCGCTGGAATGCGCGCGCGAGATCATGGCCCATCACGCGGCGGGCGGCGACTGGAGCGACCTCAGCCTCTGGCCCGGGATCAAGGCCCGCGCCCGCGCCCGGGTCCAGGCCGCCGCCGAACCGCCGCGCAAGGGCGTCAGCGGCTTTGGCCGCGACGACGTGCGGGTCGTCGGCGTCGCCCGCCCCTACGCGTCGTTCTTCGCGGTCGAGGAGCTGACGCTGCGCCATCGCCGTTTCGGCGGCGGCTGGTCGCCGGAGATCAGACGCGCGGTCTGGGTCTCGGGCGACGCGGTGACGGTGCTGCCCTACGATCCGCGCCGCGACGAGGTGCTGCTGATCACCCAGTGGCGCGCCGGGCCGCAGGCGCGCGGCGACAGCGACCCCTGGCCGCTGGAGGTGATCGCCGGGCGGCTCGACATGGACGCAACCACCGCCGACACCGCGCGGCGCGAGGCGCTGGAGGAGGCCGGGCTGACACTCGGCCGCATGGAAAAGGCGGCGGGGTTCTACGCCTCGCCCGGCACGGTGGCCGAATTCATCACCGCCTATGTGGCCGAGGCGGACCTGTCCGGCGCAGGCGGCGTGCACGGGCTGGAACAGGAATCCGAAGACATCCGATCGCTGGCGATGACGTTTGACGCGGCGATGGAGACGGTCGAGAATCACGAGGCCAACACCTCGCCGACCCTGATCAGCCTGCTGTGGCTGGCGCGCCATCGCGACAGGCTGCGCGCGTCCTGGGGCGGCTGAGCGCCGCGCGGCTTGCGATCCGCCGCCGGGGGCTCTATCTGAGACTCTCGGATGTCAAATGCGGAGAACCACAGCATGAACGTGTATAAAGATCTGCCCGACGCGGTCGGCCACACGCCGCTGATCCGGCTGCGCAAGGCGTCCGAAACCACCGGCTGCGAGATTCTCGGCAAGGCGGAATTCCTCAACCCCGGCCAGTCGGTGAAGGACCGCGCGGCGCTGTGGATCATCCGCGACGCCGTGGCGCGGGGCGACTTGCGCCCCGGCGGGGTGATCGTCGAGGGCACCGCGGGCAACACCGGCATCGGGCTGGCGCTGGTCGGGGCCTCGCTGGGCTTTCGCACCGTCATCGTCATCCCCGACACCCAGAGCCAGGAAAAGAAGGACATGATCCGCCTCGCCGGGGCGGAGCTGATCGAGGTGCCGGCAAGGCCCTATCGCGACCCCAACAACTACGTGCGCTATTCCGGGCGGCTGGCCGCGGCGCTGGCGGCATCCGAACCCAACGGCGCGATCTGGGCCAACCAGTTCGACAACACCGCCAACCGGCAGGCCCATGTCGATGGCACCGCGCCGGAGATCTGGGACCAGACCGACGGCCGCATCGACGGCTTCATCTGCGCCGTGGGGTCGGGCGGCACCCTGGCCGGGGTCGCCGAGGGCCTGCGCGCCCGCAACGGCGACATCAAGATCGGGCTGGCGGATCCGGGCGGCTCGGCGCTGTATCACTACTACGCCCATGGCGCGCTGAAATCCGAGGGCGGGTCGATCACCGAGGGCATCGGGCAGGGGCGCATCACCGCCAATCTCGAAGGGCTGGAAGTGGACATGCCGTATTCGATCCCGGATTCCGAGGCCCTGCCGGCGATCTTCGATCTGCTGCGCGACGAAGGCCTGTGCCTGGGCGGATCCTCCGGGATCAACATCGCCGGGGCGGTGCGCATGGCGCGGGACATGGGCCCGGGCAAGACCATCGTCACGGTGCTGGCCGATTACGGCAGCCGCTACCAGTCGAAACTGTTCAACCCGGCGTTCCTGCGCGAGAAGGCCCTGCCGACGCCCGATTGGCTGGAGGCGCCGCGCCGCGACATCCCCGACGTGTTCGCCTGACCGCGCCGCCCCCCCCCGGGCGGGCGGCGACCCTATCGACCCCGAGCGGCGTTTTCGCGTAGAAGGGGCGGCGCGGGGTCCTGGCGACTCGCAGCCTCACGGGACCGGTTGCGCCGGATCGCGCGGGGCGGGCGCCGCGCGTGACAATCGCTCCGAGGACCGGGACGCCATATGACGCAATATCGACGCCTCGCGACGCCGCGGGCAAGGATGGGCCTGATCCTGATCATGGGCCTGATCCTGGGCCTGTTGCCGGCCCTGCTTGGCGGCGCGGGCGCGGGCGCGGCGATCGCGGCGCCGCCCGACCGGGCGGATGCGGCGATGGCGGCGCAATTCGAAAAATGGGACAAGGACGACGCGCGCGCCAAGTCGGTGATCGAGGCCGGGCGCGCCTCCACCCCGGCGCTGGAAATCCTGCGCCAGACGCTGGTGGCGCAACGCGCCGCGACGCGCGCGCTCGCCGACCAGACCCGCGCGGCGCTGACCCCGCTCGACAGCCAGAAGCAGGCGCTGGGCCCGGCGCCCGAGGAAGGCTTCTACGATTCCGAGGACATCGCCGCCAAGCGCATGGAGCTGGAGCGCGAAATCTCGACGCTCAACGCGCAGATGCAGAACGCGGAGCTGCTTTACGCCCGGGCCGACAATCACATCAAGAACATCGACGCGCTGATCCGCCAGCGCTTCGCCGAACAGCTGACCTCGCGCGGGCCGAGCCCGCTGGACCCCCGCGCCTGGCGCGCGGCGGCGGAAGATCTGCTGAATCTCGGGATCGGGCTGTATGCCGAGATCAGCCAGGTGCTGGTTGATCCGGCGCAAAGCGCCGCGCGGCGCAACCGCCTGCCGCTGGTGCTGGGCGCGGTTGCGCTGGGCGCCTTCATGGTGTTCTGGATCCGCGCCCGGGTGTTCGCCATTCTGGTGGCGGCGCTGGAGGGCGGCGGCCGCGGGCGGCGGGTGTGGATCGCGTCGCTGGCGCTGGCGTTCCGGGCGGCGATCCTGATCGCGGCGGGCGGGCTGGTCGTCGTGGCGCTGCGCCAGAGCGGTTTTCTCGGCGTCTCGGGCAACGTGATCGTCGATGCGCTGGAACTGGCGCTGGCGCCGCTGATCGCCGCGCATGTCATCGCCCGGTCCTATTTTTCGCCGCTGGAGCCGCGCCTGCGGCTGTCGGGGCTCGACGACGGGCAGGCGCGGCGGGCGACGTGGCTGTCGCTGCTGCTCGGCTTCAAGCTGTTCGCCGGGATCCTGCTGCTGAAGGGCGGGCAGAGCCTGCTGCTGGGGCCCGAGGCGCTGGCGGTGCTGAATCTGCCGCTGACGCTGCTCGGCGGCGGCGCCATGTATGCGCTGGCGCGCTATGTGGACCCCGCGCCCGCCGATCAGGGCGACCCGGATCAGGCGGCGGGGATCGAGTCCGAAGACGATGACAGCGAAACCGGCGTCGCCCAGCGCCTGCAGCGTGTCGCCGCCTTCGCCATGCGCGCCAGCGGCGTGATCAGCGTGCTGCTGTCGGCGGCGGGGTATTTCGCGGCCTCGCGCTATGCGCTGGCCCCGCCGATCATGACCGTGGGGCTGGTCGGCGGCGCCGTCGTCATCTATCGGCTGGTCAGCGACGGCGTCGACGCGGCGCTGGGCGCCCCCGAAAGCGCGCAGAAGCTGCGGCTGCTGCCGATCTTCGCCGGCTTTGTCATCGGCGCCGCCCTGCTGCCGATGATCGCGCTGGCCTGGGGCGCGCGCCTCGCCGATCTGGAAGAAGCCTGGGCGGTGATCGTCGAGGGCGTGCAGGTCGGCGACGTGCGCCTGTCGCCGCTGGACCTGCTGAGCTTCATCCTGGTGTTCGGCATCGGCTACACCCTGACGCGGCTGGCGCAGGCGCTGCTGCGCAGTTCGGTGCTGCCCAGCACCCGGCTGGATCAGGGCGGGCGCAGCGCCGTGGTGGCGGGGATCGGCTATGTGGGCTTCACGCTGGCGGCGCTGGCGGCGGTCAGCGCCACCGGGCTTGACCTGTCCAACATCACCATCGTCGCCGGCGCGCTGTCGCTGGGCATCGGTTTCGGACTGCAGGCCATCGTCAACAATTTCGTCTCCGGGGTGATCCTGCTGATCGAACGCCCGGTGAAGGTGGGCGACTGGATCGAGGTCAACGGCCAGCACGGCACCGTGCGCCGCATCGCCGTGCGCGCCACCGAGATCCAGACCTTCGACCGCTCGACGCTGATCGTGCCCAATTCCGAACTTATCTCGGGATCGGTGCTGAACATGACCCATGGCGGCACCATCGGCCGGGTGATCGTGCCCATCGGCGTCGCCTATGGCAGCGACGTGCGCGAGGTGGAGCGCATCCTGCAGGACATCGCCGACAGCCACCCAAGGGTGCTGCGCTACCCGGCGCCCTATGTGGTGTTCCAGGGGTTTGGCGACAGCGCGCTGAATTTCGAGATCCGCGCCTATCTGCGCGACGTGAACTACGTGCTGATCGTGCGCAGCCAGATGAATTTTGAAATTGAACGCCGCCTGCGCGAGGCGGAAATCGAGATCCCTTTCCCGCAGCGCGATCTCAACCTGCGCAATCTGGACGCGCTGCGCGACGTGCTGGCGCAGGCCGCCGGCGCCCCGCCCCAACCCGCGCCCCAACCCGCGACTCCATCGGCGAAGCCGCCCGCGCCTGCGCCCGCCGCATCGCCCGAGGCGCAGGCCGCCCGGGGCGATCCGCCGGCCGCGTCCGCGGGCGAGTCGGGCGAGGGGGACGCCCCGCGATGACCGCGACGCGCCATTCGGGCCGCGTCCCCGCGACCGCGGGCCCGCGCCTGCCTGCCCGAACATCGCGCCAACCTGCAAGACCGGGAGACAGACCATGACCCACGCCGCCCAACCGCCGGCCTGCGCGCCGCTGCATCGCGACGACGCCTATCTGTTCGAGGCCGGGGCGACGGTGGTCGCGCTGACCGATCAGGGCGGCGTGGCGCTCGACCGCTCGATCTTCTACCCCACCGGCGGCGGGCAGCCGGGGGATGGCGGGGCGCTGCGCTTCGCCGGGCCCGACGGCGGCGATGTCGAAATCGAGATCGTCACCACGGTGAAGGGCGGCGACCCCGAGGGCAACGTGCTGGTCCCGGCCGAGGGCGCGCCCCTGCCGCCGGTGGGCGCCAGGGTCACGCAGATCCTCGATTCCGAAAAACGCCTGCGCCACATGCGCATCCACACCGCGCTGCACCTGCTGTCGGTGGCGATCCCGCTGCCGGTGACCGGCGGGCAGATCTCGGCGCTCAAGGGGCGGCTCGATTTCGACATGCCCGAGGCGCTGGAGGACAAGGCCGGCGTCGAGGCGGCGCTGAACGCGCTGATCGCCGGCGACCACCCGGTCACCCAGGAATGGATCACCGACGCCGAACTCGACGCCAATCCGGGGCTGGTCAAGACCATGGCCGTGCAGCCGCCCCGCGGCCTCGGCCGGGTGCGCCTGGTGCGCATCGGACAGGGCGACGACACGGTGGACCTGCAGCCCTGCGGCGGCACCCATGTGCGGCGCACCGGCGAGATCGGCCCGGTGCGCCTTGGCAAGATCGAGAAAAAGGGCAGGCGCAACCGCCGCGTCAACCTGTTCCTCGACGACTGACCCGCGCCGATCGCAAGCGCAAGACGGGGGGCGCTTGATTCCCGACCCCCGCTTGGCTAAGGCTCAGGCTTCCCGTTCCGTTCCCTGCCGGAGGCATCCCGTGGCGCAAGGCGATTCCCGAACCAGCGATCCCCAGCAGATCGTGTCCACCGAATGGCTGGCGGCGCATCTGTCGGCGCCCGACGTCAAGGTGCTCGACGCGTCCTGGCACATGCCCGACAGCGGCCGCGACGCCAAGGCGGAATTCGCCGCCGCGCATATCCCCGGCGCGCGGTTCTTTGACATCGACGACATCGCGGATTCGCGTTCGGACCTGGCGCATATGGCGCCGCCGCCGGAAAAATTCGTCTCCCGCGTGCGCAAGCTCGGCATCGGCGACGGGCACCGGGTGGTGGTCTACGATCAGAGCGGCATGTTTTCCGCCCCGCGCGCGTGGTGGATGTTTCGCCTGTTCGGGCATCAGGACGTGGCGGTGCTCGATGGCGGACTGCCGAAATGGACCGCCGAGGGCCGGCCCGTCGAGGACATGGTCTCCGCCCCGCGCGACCGGCATTTCACCGCCAGGCGCAACGCCGCGCTGGTGCGCGACGTCACCCAGGTGGCCGCGGCGATCAAGCTGGGCGGCGAACAGGTGCTCGACGCCCGCGCCCCGGCGCGGTTTCGCGGCGACGAACCCGAACCCCGCCCCGGCCTGCGCGCCGGTCATATCCCCGGCTCGCTGAACCTGCATTACCCGGAGGTGCTGAACGACGACGCCACCATGAAGGATCCCGCCGCCCTGCGCGCGGTGTTCGCGGCCGCCGGCGTCGACCTGTCGAGGCCGGTCATCACCACCTGCGGCTCCGGCGTCACCGCGGCGATCCTGGCGCTGGCGCTCGATCGCGCCGGGGCGCGGCGCTGCGCGGTCTATGACGGGTCCTGGTCGGAATGGGGCAAATACCCGGATCTGAAGGTCGAGACCGGATGATCGCCAGGGCCGGCGAGCGCGTCGCCTACACCGTCACCCATCTGGAGATGCGCGCCCCGCCCCGGGGTCCGTTCCCGCCGCTGCCGATGAACGCGCCGGTGTCGCTGATGCGCGCGGTGAAGCCGCCGCGGCGCTATTTCCTCTATCTCTACGACATGGTGGGCGAGACTTACGAATGGGTCGACCGCCATGACGACGACCCGGAGCTGCTGCGCGATTTCCTGCATGACGACGATGTCAGCCTGTTCACCATGATGGTCGATGGCTGGCCCGGCGGGTTCTTCATGCTCGACTGGCGCGAAGCGGGGCTGTGCGATCTGCGCTATTTCGGGCTGGGGGCGGAGCTGCACGGGCGGGGATTGGGCAAATGGCTGCTGGGCGAGGCGCTGCGCGCCGGCTGGGCGCGCGAGGGCGTCGCGGCCATGCGCCTCAACACCTGTTCGCTGGACCACCCGCGCGCGCTGCCGCTGTATCAGCGCATGGGTTTCGTCCCGGTGCGGCGCGAAGAACACAGCCGCGAACTGACCCGCGATCTGCGCCGCCCGCCCGGCTGATGCGAAGCGGGCGCGTCATCCATGTGGTGTCCTGCCATGCGGAGGGCGAGGTCGGCGACGTGATCGTGGGCGGCGTCGCGCCGCCCCCGGGCGCCACGATCGAGGCGCAGCGCGCCTGGATCGCCGCCGACGGCGCCTTGCGCGATTTTCTGCTCAACGAACCGCGCGGCGGGGTGTTCCGGCACGTCAACCTGCTGGTCCCGCCCAAGCATCCGCGCGCCGACGCCGGTTTCATCGTCATGGAGCCCGAGGACACGCCGCCGATGTCGGGATCGAATGCGATCTGCGTCGCCACGGTGCTGCTTGACAGCGGCATTCTGGACCTGCGCGAACCGGTGACGCGGCTGGTGCTGGAGGCCCCCGGCGGGCTGGTCGAGGTCGAGGCGCAGTGCCGCGACGGCAAGGCGACCCGCATCGCCATCCGCAACCTGGCGAGCTTCGCGCACCGGCTCGACGCGCCGCTGGACATCGAGGGGCTGGGGACGCTGGCCGTGGACACCGCCTTTGGCGGCGACAGTTTCGTCATCGTCGATGCGGCGGCGCTGGGTTTCGCGCTGACCCCGGACGAGGCGCGCGACCTGGCGGCGCTTGGCGCGCGCATCACCGACGCGGCCAACGCCCAGATCGGCTTTTCGCATCCGACGCTGGATTGGGACCACCTGTCCTTCTGCCAGTTCGCCGGGCCGCTGCGCGCGGAGGCCGACGGGCTGAGCGGGGTCAACGCGGTGGCGATCAAGCCCGGCAAGATCGACCGCTCGCCCACCGGCACCGGCTGCGCGGCGCGCATGGCGACGCTGTGGGCGCGGGGCCGGATGCGGGTCGGGGACCGCTACCGGGCGCGATCGATTCTCGGCGGCGAGTTCCGCTGCCGCATCGAGGCGGAAACCGATCTCGGCGGCGCCCGGGCCATCGTGCCGTCGATTTCCGGGCGGGCCTGGATCACCGGAACCCATCAGCACATGCTGGACCCGGGCGACCCGTTTCCGCGCGGCTACCGTCTGTCGGACACCTGGCCCGCGCGGGGGTGAGGCGCTGATTTCACACTGTTTTCAGGGCAATTTTCATGCTGCTTTCACGCTGGCATTCGCGACTCATAGATTAACAAATTATTAATTCAACACCACCACCTATAGTGCGCCGCTGCCCGTCAACCACAAAATGTGTCGAATTCGCGAATAAATCTGTTGCGGCGGCGGCCCGAATCCCCAATCTTGGGGGTGCGAGAGGGAAACTAGCTACATATGGTGGGCAACGCTGCATATGGCTGAGGCGGCAGCGTTTCTGAAATCAGCGCCCGATCCCGGTTGATCCGGGGCGGCGCGGTCGGAGCGAGGGGCTCGCGCCCGCCGATGCGACCACGGGGCCTCGCCCCACCAGACCACGGGGCCTCGCCCCATCGAATGCAATGCGGGGCCTTGCCCCAAAATACGGATCAGAACGCGCAAGCGTTCGGCGGCGTGCGCGTAAACGAGTGCGGCGACGACATGAATCCGCCTGAGAGCGGCACGGACGAACGAGGGACACCGACATGCAGATTGATCGCCGTTTCACCACCGAGGGCGCCTCCCCCTACGAGACCCTGGAATTCCGCACCACCGCGTCCGAGATCCGCAACCCCGACGGCTCGGTGGTGTTCGCGCTGGACAGCATCGACGTGCCCGCGGCGTGGAGCCAGGTGGCCTCGGACGTGCTGGCCCAGAAATACTTCCGCAAGGCCGGGGTGGCGGCGCGCCTGAAGCCGGCGCCCGAAAAGGGCGTGCCGGTCTTCCTGCAGCGCAAGGTCCCCGACGAGGCGGCGCTGGCCGACCTGCCCGAGCAAGACCGCTATGTGGGCGAGACTTCGGCGCGCCAGGTGTTCGACCGGCTCGCCGGCGCCTGGGCCTATTGGGGCTGGAAGGGCGGCTATTTCAGCAGCGAATCCGACGCCCGGGCCTATTACGACGAAATGCGCTACATGCTGGCCGCCCAGATGGCGGCCCCCAATTCGCCCCAGTGGTTCAACACCGGGCTGCACTGGGCCTATGGCATCGACGGCCCGTCGCAGGGGCATTTCTACGTCGATTTCAAGACCGGCGAACTGACCAAATCGGACTCCGCCTACGAACACCCTCAGCCCCACGCCTGCTTCATCCAGTCGGTGAGCGACGACCTCGTCAACGAGGGCGGCATCATGGACCTGTGGACCCGCGAGGCGCGGCTGTTCAAGTACGGCTCCGGCACCGGCACCAATTTTTCCTCCCTCAGGGCCGAAAACGAACGCCTCGGCGGCGGCGGCAAGTCCTCGGGGCTGATGTCCTTCCTGAAAATCGGCGACCGGGCGGCGGGGGCGATCAAGTCCGGCGGCACCACGCGCCGCGCCGCCAAGATGGTGATCTGCGACATGGATCACCCGGATATCGAGGCCTTCATCGGCTGGAAGGTGAAGGAGGAGCAGAAAGTCGCCTCGCTGGTCGCCGGATCGAAGATCCACGAGAAGAAGCTCAACGAGATCTTCGGCGCCATCCGCGTCTGGGACGGGGCCGAGGACGACGCCTTCGACCCGAAGAAAAACCCCGCGCTGAAGCGGGCGATCAAATCGGCGCGCCGCGCCGCGATCCCGGAAACCTACGTGAAGCGGGTGCTGCAATACGCCGCGCAGGGCTATGCCTCGATCGAATTCCCCACCTATGACACCGACTGGGATTCGGAGGCGTATCTGACCGTCTCGGGGCAGAATTCCAACAACTCGGTGCGCGTCACCGACGCGTTCCTGCAGGCGGTGAAGGACGATGCCGACTGGGAGCTGATCCGCCGCACCGACGGCAAGGTGGCGAAATCCGTCCCGGCGCGCGAATTGTGGGACCAGATCGGCCACGCCGCCTGGGCCTGCGCCGACCCGGGCGTGCAGTTCCACGACACCATCAACGCCTGGCACACCTGCCCCGAGGACGGGCCGATCCGGGCCTCCAACCCGTGCTCGGAATACATGTTCCTGGACGATACGGCCTGCAATCTCGCCTCGATGAACCTGCTGAAATTCTACCGCGACGGGGCGTTCGACGCCGCCGCCTACGAACACGCGACGCGGCTGTGGACCGTGACGCTGGAAATCTCGGTGCTGATGGCCCAGTTCCCGAGCCCCCAGATCGCCCGGCGCAGCTATGAATTCCGCACGCTGGGGCTTGGCTACGCCAATATCGGCGGGCTGCTGATGAACATGGGCTACGGCTATGATTCAGACGAGGGGCGGGCGATCTGCGGCGCGCTCACCGCGATCATGACCGGGGTCAGCTACGCCACCTCGGCCGAGATGGCCGGCGAGATCGGCGCCTTTCCGGGCTACGCGAAGAACGCCCGGCACATGCTGCGGGTGATCCGCAACCATCGCCGCGCCGCCTATGGCGAGGCGAAGGGCTACGCGGATCTGGCGGTGACGCCGGTTCCGCTCGATCATCGCAACTGCCCCGATCAGCGGCTGATCGGGCGCGCCCACGCCGCCTGGGATCTGGCGCTGGAGCTGGGCGAGAAGAACGGCTACCGCAACGCCCAGGCCACCGTCATCGCGCCCACCGGCACCATCGGGCTGGTGATGGACTGCGACACCACCGGCATCGAACCGGATTTCGCGCTGGTCAAGTTCAAGAAGCTGGCCGGGGGCGGCTATTTCAAGATCATCAACCAGTCGGTGCCCGCGGCGCTGGAAAAGCTCGGCTATGACGGCGCGCTGATCGAGGAGATGGTGCGCTACGCGGTCGGGCGCGGCACGCTCGGCGACGCGCCGGGGATCAACCACGAAAGCCTCGCGGCGCTGGGCTTCGGCAAGGCCGAGCTGGAAAAGGTCGAGGAGGCGCTGGCCACCGCGTTCGACATCTCCTTCGTGTTCAACCAGTGGACCCTGGGCGAGGCGTTCTGCACCGGCACGCTGGCCGTGCCCGCCGACCGGCTGGCGGACCCGACCTTCAACCTGCTGGCGCATCTGGGCTTTTCCAGATCCCAGATCGCCGCGGCCAACAATCATGTCTGCGGGACCATGACGCTGGAAGGCGCGCCGGGGCTGCGCCCGGAACATCTGTCGGTGTTCGACTGCGCCAACGCCTGCGGCAAGATCGGCAAGCGGTTCCTGTCGGTGGAGAGCCACATCGCCATGATGGCCGCCGCCCAGAGCTTCATTTCCGGGGCGATCTCGAAAACCGTGAACATGCCCAATGACGGCACGATCGAGGATTGTCTGAGCGCCTATGAGCGCAGCTGGGCGCTGGGGGTGAAGGCCAACGCGCTGTATCGCGACGGATCGAAGCTGAGCCAGCCGCTGGCCACCCAGCTGATCGACGACGACGATGACGACGATCTTGAAGAACAATTGGCCGAGGCCCCGGCCGCCGCCCGCGCCAGCCTGATCGCCGAGAAGATCGTCGAGAAGGTGATCGTCAAGGAGGCGGTGCGCGAACGCGAGGCGCGCCGGAAACTGCCCGGGCGGCGCAAGGGCTACACCCAGAAAGCCATCGTCGGCGGCCACAAGGTGTATCTGCGCACCGGCGAATACGAGGACGGCAAGCTCGGCGAGATCTTCATCGACATGCACAAGGAAGGCGCCGCTTTCCGGGCGATGATGAACAACTTCGCCATCGCGATCTCGGTGGGTCTGCAATACGGGGTGCCGCTGGAGGAATTCGTCGACGCCTTCACCTTCACCCGCTTCGAGCCGGCCGGGATGGTGCAGGGCAACGATTCGATCAAGAACGCCACCTCGATCATCGACTACATCTTCCGCGAACTGGCGGTGAGCTATCTGGACCGATCGGATCTGGCCCATGTGAAGCCCGACGGGCTGGAATGGGACGGACTCGGCCGCGGCGAGGAGGAGGGCAAGTCCAACGTGGTGAAGATGTCGCGCGAGGTCAGCGACGCCGCCGTCGCCATGATCCGCAAGGTGTCGAGCCCGGGCTATCTGCGCAAGCGCCTGCCCAGCGAGCTGGTGGCGCTGAACGGCGGGGCCTCGGCGGATCTGGGGGTTCCGGTGCTGGAGACCGTGGGCGGCGGCGGTTCGGTCAGCGAGACGCTCGTGGCCTCGGCCTCGATCGCCGCGTCGCCGGGCGCCGCGATCGGGCTGGCGGTGATGGACAATCGGGCCAAGGCGCGGATGCAGGGCTACGAGGGCGACCCCTGCGGCGAGTGCGGAAACTTCACGCTGGTGCGCAACGGCACCTGCCTGAAATGCAACACCTGCGGCGGGACCTCGGGGTGCAGTTGATCTTCTGAATTATCGGGCCGGCGCCTGTGCGGCGGCCCTCATGCCATCAGGCCGCAGGCGAAACTCCGGGCAGACAAGAAAAGAAGCCTGACAACCAAGACCTCGGAGGGGTGCGCGAGCATCCCTCCCTTTTTGTCGCGGAGTCGCGCGGATGGCGCCGCTCGCCCCGGGTCGCGCCTGCCGGCGAACGAAACGGAATGACGCCTGGTCGGCGTCATGAGTCCTTGCGTGGCGCGTCGATTGCGGGGGCGGCGCGCGGGGCCGGCCTGGGCGGGCGGGTTCAGGCGGCGCCCATGCCAAGGCGCATCGCCGCGCGGCGCAGCGGGCGCAGGCCGTGCAGGGTTTTCAGGCCGGCGCGGCGCAGGTTCGCCAGCAGCGGATCCCCGGTCAGCGCCGCGCGGTTCAGCAGGTCGATGCCGGCGACGCGCGCCGCCATCTCCGGCCAGCGGGCGCGGTGGTAGCGGGCGAGCAGCGCCGGGGCGCCGATGTCCTCGCCCCGGCCCGCCGCGTCGGCGAGCAGGTCGGCGAGCGCGGCGATGTCGGTGAGCGACATGTTCAGCCCCTGGGCGCCGATGGGGGGCACCACATGCGCGGTCTCGCCGATCAGCGCGGTGCGCGGGCCGTCGAGCCGGGGCGCGAGCTGGCTGATGATCGGCCACAGCGCCCGGCGCCCCGCCAGCCGCAGCCGCCCGAGCACGAAGCAGCCGCGCGCGTTCAGCGCGGTTTCGAATTCTTCGACATCCATGTCCATCAGCGCCGTCGCGCGGGGGCCGGTTTCCATCCACACCACCGAGGAATGGGGGAGCCCGTCGCGATCGGGCAGGGGCACCAGCGTGAAGGGGCCGCCGGAGCGGTGGATCTCCGTGGACACGCCGTCATGCGGACGGTCATGGGCGACCGCGAAGACCAGCGCCTTTTGCGCATAGCCCCAGCGTCTGGCGGTGAGGCCGACCATGGCGCGGGTTTCGGAATTGCGCCCGTCCGCGGCCACCGCCAGGCGGGCGCGCACCACGGCGCCGTCGGCGAGCGCGGCGACGACCTCGCGATCCCGGATCACCAGGCGGGCCAGGGCGGCGGGGGCGCGGCGACTGGCCAGCGGCAGCGCGTCGATGCGATCCAGCAGCGCGCGACGGATGGCGGCGTTGGGCAGGTTGCAGCCGAAGGGGCGCTCCTGCATCTCGGAGGCGACGAAATCCGCGGTCTCGCGCGGGGCGTTGTCGGCGCCGCCGGCGTCGATCAGGCGCATGGTCCAGAGCGGCGCGGCCTCGTCCGCCAGCGCCGCCCAGGCGCCGGCGCGCTCAAGGGTGTCCACCGAGGGCATGAGGAAGGCGGTGGTGCGCGGATCGGTCTTCGGGTCGCCGGCGTCCAGATGCGGCGGTTCGCGATCGACGCAGAGCGTGCGATGGCCCTCGGCGGCGAACAGGGCGGTCGCGGCAAGCCCGGCGGGGCCGCCCCCGACCACCAGGATGTCGGTGTCGATGCGTTCCATGGCGGGCAATCTAGGCCGCGCGGCGCGGCGAGGAAAGCCGATCAGGCGAGGCGCGACAGAAAGCCCGAGAGCGTGGGCGCGGCGAAATCCACATGCGGCGCGCCGGCATCGGCCCCGGGGCCGATCAGCGCCGTCACCGCGCCCAGTTCATGGGGCGTGCGCAGGTTGCGGGGGTCGTCCTCGAACATCGCCGCGCGGCGCGGGTTCAGCCCGTCGATGCCGAAGATGCGCTGATAGGCGGCGGGGTTGGGTTTTGGCGTGTAGAAGGCGTGCTCGACCCCGTAGACGCGTTCGAAACAGCCCTGCAGCCCCAGCGCCCGGATGACGTTTTCGGCGTAGGGGGCGGTGCCGTTGGTGTAGACGATGCTGCGCCCGGGCAGGGCGCGGATCGCGCCGCCCAGCGCCGGGTTGGGGGTCAGCACGGAAAAATCGATGTCGTGGACATCTTCGAGGAACGGATCGGGGTCGACGCCGTGATGGATCATCAGCCCGGCCAGGGTTGTGCCGTGATCGTGCCAATAGGCGGTGCGCAGGCGGTCGGCCTCGGCCCGGCCCACCTGCAATTCGCGCATCACATAGGCGGCGATGCGGGCCTCGATCTGGCCAAACAGCTGGTCGCGGGGCGGGTAGAGCGTGTTGTCGAGGTCGAAGATCCAGGTGCGCACCCGACTGAAGGCGGTCGCGGGATCGGCTGGCGGGGCGTCTTTCATCGCCCAGTGATAGACCGGGAGAGGTTTCGGGTCCATTGACGCATGCGCGGCGATGACCGGCGCTCAGCTTTCCTCGGGCGCGAAGCGCAGCGCCACGCCGTTCATGCAGTAGCGCAGGCCCGTGGGCGGCGGCCCGTCGGGGAACACATGGCCCAGATGCGCGTCGCAGCGCGGGCATATGACCTCGGTGCGGCGGCTGAACAGGGACCGGTCGTCGCGCTCGGCCACCGCATCGGGCGCCGCCGGGGCCCAGAAGCTGGGCCAGCCGGTGCCGCTGTCGTATTTGGCCGCGGCGTCAAACAGCGGCGCGTCGCAGCAGGCGCAGCGGAACAGGCCCGGGACCTTGGGGAAATCATCGTTGGAAAAGGCGCGCTCGGTGCCTTTGCGCCGGGTCACGCGATAGGCGAGATCGTCGAGCCGGGCGCGCCACTCGGCGTCGCTGCGGCGGATCTTCGGGGCGTCGGGGCCGGGTTCCGGGTTTGATCCGGGGCCGGCGTCTGGGCTGGAATCGCGGGTCATCATGTCTCCGAAGGGCCGAACCGGCGCCGATGCGCGCCGCGGTCATGGTAATGTCAAGCGGTTCGGCCTATCAAGAACCCGTCAGGCAATCGGGAGGGCGCGATGTTCGCATTCACGCGCGGCGGATATCGGGTGCGTTTCAGCGACGATCCCGCGGATGCGGAGGCCGCGCAGCGCTTGCGCCATCAGGCTTTCGTCGCGGCGCGCGGCATCCGGCGCGATTGCGGGGCCGACGCGCGCGACGCCGACGAATTCGACCCGCTGTGCCGGCACGCGCTGATCGAGCAAACCGGAAGCGGGCGGCTCGTGGGCTGCTTTCGCATCATGCGCCTGGCCGACGGCGCCGAGATCGCGCGCAGCTATGCGGCCCGCCATTACGAATTGTCGGCGCTGCGCCGCTATCCGGCGCCGATGATCGAGATGGGCCGCTTCTGCCTGCGCCCCGGCCATGGCGACCCGGATGCGCTGCGCATCGCCTGGGGGGCGATGACCCGCTATGTGGAGCAATCCGGCGTCGAGCTGCTGTTCGGCTGTTCGAGCTTCGAGGGCGTGGAGGCCGACGCCTATGCCGACGCCTTCGCCTATCTGCGCGCCCGCCACATGGCGCCAAGGCGCTGGCGCCCGCAGGTGAAGGCGCCGCGGGTGATCCGCTTCGGGGCGGAGGCCGAATCGGACCCGGCATCGGCATCGGGGTCTGGGTCTGGGTCTGGGCGGCGCCTCGATCCCAAGCAGGCGCTGCGACGGATGCCGCCGCTGCTGCGCTCCTATCTGGCGATGGGGGGCTGGGTCTCGGATCACGCGGTGATCGATTGCGATCTCAACACGCTGCATGTGTTCACCGGGGTTGAAATCAGCCGCGTGCCGCCGCGCCGCCGGGCGCTGATGCGCCTGGCGAGCTGACGGGCAGGGGGGGGCGCAACGCCCTAGTCAAAGAAAACATGGGTGAGGCCAGGCCAGATCAGCAGCACTGACAGCGCCAGCAGCTGGATGCCGATGAAAGGCAGGAAGCCGCGGAAGATGTCGGTCAGCGAGATATGCGGCGGGGCCACGGATTTCAGGTAGAAGGCCGCCGGGCCGAAAGGCGGCGACAGGAAGCTGACCTGCATGTTCATGCTGAACACCACCCCGAACCAGATCGGCACGAAGCTGGCGGGGATCTCGCCGAACACGCCGATATCGGCGACCGGCAGGCGGGTGACGATGGGCAGGAACACCGGCATCACCAGCAGCACGATGCCGACCCAGTCCATGAAGGCGCCCATGAACAGGAAGATCAGCATCATCACCAGGATGACGCCCATGCTCGGCAATTCGGCGCCGATGATCAGGTTGGCGACATAGGTCGGCCCGCCGGCGATGGTGTAGGCCCCGGCCAGCGCGGTGGCGCCGATGGTCACCCAGATGATGGTGCCGGTGGATTTCACCGTGCGCAGCAGCGAATCGTAGATCAGCGAGAAGCTCAGCTCGCGCCGGAAGGCCGACAGCACGATCACCGCCACCACGCCCATGCCCGCGGCTTCGGTGATGCCGGTGATGCCGCCGTAGATCGACCCGAGCACCACGCCGATCACCACCGTCGGCGCCACCAGCCCCTTGCCCATGGTCCAGGCCAGCCGGCGGCGATCATGGCCGATGGCGAAGAACAGCAGCGCCGCGCAGGCGACCGCCACCCCGGCCAGCACCGCCATGTCCATGGGGGCCACCAGTTTCAGCGGGGTCTCGCCCTCGGGGCGCACCGCCTGGTCCATCAGGTTGATGACGACGGCGCGCAGCAGCAGCAGCGCCGCGATCCCGCCGCCGAAGATCAGCATCAGCGCGCCGAACAGCACCGCCTTGGCGCCGCCCGCGGGATCGTCGGCGTCCTCGGGGGGCAGGGGCGCGTCCTCGGGGTGCAGCTGGGTGCGCACGATGATGTAGACGATGAAGAAGCTCGCCAGCATGAAGCCGGGCAGGAAGGCGGCGGTGAACAGCGCCTTGATCGAGCTTTCGGTGATCAGCCCGTAGAAGATCAGCACGATCGAGGGCGGGATCATGGTGCCCAGCGAACCGCTGGCGCAGATGGTGCCGATGGCCAGATTCTGATTGTAGCCGAGGCGCAGCATCTGGGGCAGCGCGATCAGCCCCAGCAGCACCACCTCGCCGCCGATGATCCCGGACATGGCGGCCATGATCACCGCCATGATCGAGGTGACGATGGCGATGCCGCCCCGCGTGCGGCTCAGCCAGATGTTGAGCGAGGCGTACATGTCCCGCGCGATTCCCGATCGCTCCAGCAAGGCGGCCATGAATATGAACAATGGCACCGAGATCAGCACGTAATCGGTCATCAGCCCGTAGATGCGCTGGGCGAGGATGTTCAGCGGCCCGGTGCCGGGGCGTCCGAACAGCAGGTCCGGGCCGAATTTCAGCACCAGCGTCAGCACCGCCAGCGCCCCCGAGGCCAGACCCAGCGGCATGCCGATCGCCAGCAGCGCCAGCATGCCGACCAGCAGGATGAGCGAGATGGTTCCGATATCCATGGCGTTCCTCGTCGCCCATGTCTGGCGGGCTTGTCTGGCGGGCTTGTCTGGCGGGTCGGGCGTGGCGCGCGGTTCAGACGTCCAGTTCGTCGATGTCGTCGGCGGGGGTGTGGATCTGCTTTTCCTTGCCCCAGTCCTGGATCAGGTTTGACACCGCCTGCACCGCCACCAGCGTCACCACCAGCAGCACCAGCGGCTTCATGGTCGCCGGGATCGGCGGATCGAAGGCGGTGCCGAAGGTTTCCCAGCGCAGCAGCTTGTCGCGCGCCTCGTTCCAGCCGCCATACAGGATGGCGGCGGAAAACAGGCAGATCAGCGCGGTGGACACCAGATCGGCGACGCGCTGCAGCCAGCGCGGCATCATGTCGTAGAGAATGTAGATGCGGATATGGCTGCGCTGCTGCATGGCGTAGAGCCCGGACAGCAGGAACACCATGCCCGCCAGCCACAGCGACAGTTCGTTGGCCCAGAGCGTGGGCGCCTCGAACACGTAGCGCACCACCACCTCGTAGAACATGACGCTGACGATCACCGAGATCAGGATCATGGCCAGGCGGCCGGCGACGATGCTGACCCAGTCGAAAAATCCGGTGATTTCATGTTCATGCATGGCGGCGGCTCCGGGCTTGCGCGGGGGGCGGCGCGGCGCATGGCGGCGCTGCGCATCGGGCGGCGGGCCGGTTTCGGGCGCGAAACGCAGGCCGCAGCGATGACGGGCCCCCGCGCGGGGGCCCGTCGCCATTGTCCTCAGACGGGCGGATTACTTCGCCAGGCCGAGCTTCTTGAGAAAGGCCATGTGGCTGTCGACCAGCGCCCTTGCTTCAGGGGTCTTGTCGGCCCAGCCCTGCCAGGACGCCTGCGCGGCGGCGCGGAACGCGTCGCGGTCCTCCTGGCTCCAGTCATACAGCGTGACGCCCTCTTGGCGCAGCTTCGCGGCGGCCTCGTTGTTCTTGATCTCGAAGGTCAGCGCGGTCTGGAAGGCGAGCTTCTGCATGGCCACGTCCATCACCCGCTGGATGTCGGCGGGCAGGCCCTCCCAGGCGTCGATGCGGCAGGCCAGATGGTCCGAGGGCATGGAATGGAACCCGGGATAGTTGGTGTATTTGCCCAGATCATACAGCCCCAGCCCGACATTGTTGGCCAGCCCCGAGGCGTCGGCGCCGTCGATGATGCCGGTCTCCAGCGCGGTGAAGATCTCGGTGAAATCCATCACGATGGGGCTGGCGCCCATGGCGGCGAAGATCTCGGTCTCCAGCCCCGGGGGCGAACGGAACTTCCAGTTCACCAGGTCCTTGGGCCCGGCGATCGGGCGGGTCGACACCAGGCTTTCCTGCCCGTAGATCCACCAGCCGATCAGCTTCATGTTGTATTCGCCGTACAGCTTGTCGGCCGCCTCGAAGCCGCCGTTGTAAAGCCAGGCGTATTGCTGCCATGGGGTGTCGTAGCCGCCCATGATGTCGCCGACGAACTGGAAGGCCGGGTTCTTGCCGGTCTGGTAGCCGCCGCCGGTCATGTCGCAGTCGAGAATGCCCGAGGCGGCGGCGTCGAAGGTCTCCACCGATTTCACCACCGAGGACGAATAGAACATTTCGATCCCCAGGCGGCCGTTGGACATCACCTGCACGTCGTCCACGAACTGCGCGGCAAGCTTGCCCGACACGGTTTCCGGCGCGTAATGGGTCTGGATGCGCAGGTTGTATTCGGCGGCCGAGGCGGCGGAGACGCCGAGCCCGGCGGCGCCGATGGCGGCGACGGCGGTCGCCATGGCGGCGGATTTCAGAAGCCGCGCGGACCTGCGGTCGGTTTTGGCGGTGCGCATGTGTTTCCTCCCTGAAAACTCTGGGGCGCCGTGCGGGATTGCGCGGCGCGTGCTCGAATCCGTTGAACCGGCTTTTTCTTGGAGCCCGAAAATACTCTGGGACAAAATTTTGCAAAAGGAAATCTGAATCCGCATGTCAGGGGAGGCGGGCATCGGGTCCGAGGCCCGCGGCCTCAGTCCGACAGCACCGGGTAGGAGGTCAGCGCCACCGGGCCCGGTTCGATGATTCCGATCATCTCCAGCAGGATCTCGTCGTCGCGCGCCGGCGCGGCGCGGCTGTTGGCGATGGTCACGTCGTCCACGGCGCCGCGTCCGGGCAGAAAGATCGCCATGCTCAGCACGTCGGGCTCGTCGATGGCCAGGGTGACGCTCTGGCTGCGCTCCAGCAGCGGGATCGCCACGTGGCGCGTTTCGCGCGGGTCGTGGTCCAGCCCGTCGCCGCCATGCTGGCGGGCGAGCCCGTCCTCGACGGTCAGCCATTCGCCGACGGGATCGTCGATATCGCTCGCGTAAAGGCGGATCACCCCGCCAAGCTCGCTGCCCAGCACCCGCAGCGATTTCACCTCGGTGGGTTCGCTGAACCCGAAGATCAGCCAGCCGCCGCGCGCCTCGGGGACCGGCGCGGCGGGGTCGGCGCTTGCGGACACGATCAGCACGTTGCCGAAGGTGGTGTGCGCCAGCGGGTCGTCGGCGCCCCCGGTGGGGTTGGCGGCGTCAAACAGCATGGGCAGGTTGCGCGACCCGGCGTTGTCCTCGCCGACGGCCCCGTCGTCGCCCGCGTCGCCGCTTGCGTCGTCATAGTTCGCCGCGGCGTGGCCGCCGCCGGCGCGGGTCGACGGCTTGACCGCGATCCGCGCCACCCCGACATCGGCGTAGGGGCTGGCGTCGGACAGCACGTCGCCCGCCGCCATCCAGCGCCCGTCGCGCCGGTCGTCGAAGCCGATGACGAAATCATCCTCGCGCCGCACCGGGTTGGTCAGCAGCACGTCGGCGTAGTATTTCACCGGCACGTCGCGCTTTTCGCGCCCCTGCAGGCCGGCGCGATCGACGATCGCCACCTGGAACACCCGGCGATCCTCCTTGGCGCTGGTCGTCGGGTTGCAGAGATTGCGCGTCGAATCCTCGGCCCCGAGCGGGTCCAGCCGCCCCATCGCGGTTTCCAGCCGGTAGACGTCGGCGCGCGTGGCCAGCCCCGGGGGCGGGGGGCCGCCATGGGTCTTGCGCCAGTAGAGGTCGATCCGCCCCGGGGCCATGGGGCCCGACAGCGCCCCGCAGGCGTCGCTGTCGAAACAATCGTCCACCGGCAGGCCCATGGAGGAGCTGACCTTGCCGTAATCGGGCGCAACGCAGCTGTAGATATCCCCGGAAATGACGTTCATGTCCGACGAGGCCCCGGGATTGGCCTGCAGCCCGGCCACCGATTCCGCCCAGATGTCAAAGCGCGTGTTCAGCCCCGCGGCCACGTCCACGTCCTCGCCCGCCATGATGTCCACGCTGGGCTTGCAGGCGCTTTCATGGCTGTCGATGGCCAGCAGGCAGGCGGCGCGGTTGGCCCCGAAATAGCCGCTGCAGGCGCCCGCGGCGTCGTCCTGCAGATCGCTGATCAGCGCGTATTCGCCCGATTGCCACTGCCCGTCCAGGCCCTTGCTGAGCCGCAGCTGCCGCCCCGGCGCGCCGAGATCCGCCTTGCTGGCGCCGTCGGGGGCGATGACGGCCAGCAGCGGGGTCATGCATTCGGGCCCGCGCATGGGCCGCGCCGCCGCCCAGGCCCCGATCTTGAAGCCGGCGTTGTAGTCCTCGGCGCTGGAAAGCAGGCGCAGGAACGACCAGCGCACCGAACTTTCGACCGCGGTGACCAGCACATGCGTCGCCTTGGTCGGGTCGTCGGTGATCAGCCCGCGCAGGCTGTTCGCGGTCTTGCCGCGCCGGGGGCCCCGCGGCGGCCCGGACAGGAAGAAGACATCCTTGATCGCGAAGGCGTCGGCGTCGCTGGAAAACACCGTTGATTTGGCGATGACGCCGTTGGAGATGATCCAGGCGGCGCGATCCAGCGCATCGGGCTGGCCGTCCAGTTCGGCGGCGGCGGCGATGGCGACGCTGTCGAGATAGGATTGCATGCGCGCCTGTTCGGCATAGGTGCGCCCCACATCGACCACCAGCCCCAGCATGGCCAGCAGCGCAGCCGAATAGATGATGATCGACACCAGCACCGCGCCCTCGGCGTCCTGCCCGAAATCCCGCAGCCGGGCGCGGGCGCGCCGCCACAGGCGCCCGGCGCGCGGATGCGCGGCGAGGGGGGCGGCGGCGCAGGGGGCGCTCACGAACATGTCTTCTGGCGCGCCCGGCCCAGCCCCATGCTCTCGCCGATCATCGAGGCGGAGACCCGCGGCGGCTGCGCCGAGGGACGCCAGAACAGCGAGCGCAGCGAAAAGTCATGCCGCGCCACCCGCACGGTGATCAGCGGCACGACGCGCCCGCCGACCTCGCCCAGGCGGCTGTCCTCGTAGGTGATCTCGATGCTGTCCGAATCGACCCCGGCGCCCTGCATGGCGGCGCGCACCGAGGCCAGCACCGCGGCGTCGCAATCGCCGCCGGCCCCGTCGCTGGAACATGTCCAGCTGGTCTGCGCCAGCGGCAGGCAGGGGCTCGGCGAATTCAGGCAGTAGCGTTCCGCCGGCGTTTCGGGCAGGGCGAGGAACCGGGTCTCGTCCAGTTCGTAGATCGGCTGGCCTTCGGAATTGCGCAGCGCCGCGCAATGGGCGGGGGCGAGGATCGCCGCCGCGCGCACCCCGCGACTGGCGGCGTTGGAGGCCGAGATCAGAAAGAAATACGACATCGCCACCTGCACCACGAACAGCATCATGGCGACCAGCGGCACGAAGACGAGCACGAATTCCACCGTGGCGGCGCCGCTGTCGTCGCGCAGGAACGCGGCGCGGCGCCGGGCTGCGGGTTGCGGCGGATATGCGATGCGCGCGCCCATCAGTCGAACAGCAACTGCGAGCTTTCGGCGTACATCACCACCGAATCCATCTCGCGGCGCACCACGTTGTCGCTGAAGATCATCAGCAGCGGCACGCCGACCTTGACCGCGGCCAGCACCGTGACCTGGTAGCGGTCGCGCCCGAACACCGCGCGGCTGCCGGGCACCGCCGTCAGGCGCAGACAGGGCGACCCTCCATCGGCGCAGATCAGATCAGGGCCCGACACCGGCGCGAGCGTGACGTCGCCGCCGGACTCGCGCAGCCGTTCGGCGACCAGCGCGAAAGCGCGGTCGACGCCGGCGGCGAGCAGGTCGCCCTGGGGGTCGCGAGGCGTGATCGAGAGGATTCGCGCCGCGTCGCGCACGGCGCTCTCCATCACGGCGTTGACCCGCAAGGCGCCGCCGAGTTCCGACCCGACTGTGGCCATTCCGACCAGCAGCGGCACCGCCACGACGAATTCGATCGTGGCCGAACCGGCATCGTCAAGAAAGGCCCTGCACACCCTGAAGAAAGCAGACTTCAACACCGATACGCACCATTCCCGAACCGGCTACTCCGGTCCAAACTGCGCGCGCCCGGTCTCTCGCCAAGGCGCCGACGGCGTGGCGAACGGTCGCGCGTGCCCCGTCCTGCGGCATTTCGACCGAGAGCAAGGCTACGGGAGCACGCACGTTAACCGCATTCAAGTTGAATGCATGGTGAAGAAGATATTAATGCGGGGTGGGCGCGCCAAGACGCTCCGGCGCCTGATGCAGCAAGGCAACGCCGGGGTTTTCAGCATGCCCGCGCCGTTCATCCCGGGGCGTTCAGGACGCCGCCTCGCGAGCGCCTCAATGCCGCTCCGGAGATGAACGAAACGCCGCTTCAGGTGCGCATGTCCGGCGCCTCGCGCCCGGTGCGCGCGGCGATTCCGGCGATCGCGTCGACGGCGGCGGCCAGATCGGCGAGCCGGGCCTGGGGGTCGTCGTCCTGGCGCGCCGGATCGGGTTCGAACCGCTCCAGATACACCCGCAGCGTGGCCCCCGCCGTGCCGGTGCCCGACAGGCGCAGCACGGCGCGCGCGTCGTCGCCGAACAGCAGGCGGATGCCCTGTTTTTCGGCCCGCGAGCCGTCCACCGGGTCCGTATAGGCGAAATCATCGGCGGCGGTGACGGTCATCCCGGCAAAGCTCCGCCCCGCCAGGTCGCCCAGCCGGGCGCGCAGATCCTCCATCAGCGCGGCGGCGGCGGCGGCGTCCAGCGCCTCGTAATCATGGCGCGAATAGTAGTCCCGCCCGTAGGCGCGCCAATGCGCGGCGGCGATCTCGGCCACCGACGCGCGCCGCGCGGCAAGGATGTTGAGCCACAGCAAAACCGCCCAAAGCCCGTCCTTTTCGCGCAGATGATCCGACCCGGCGCCGGCGCTTTCCTCGCCGCAGATCGTCACCCGCCCCGCGTCCAGCAGATTGCCGAAATACTTCCAGCCGGTGGGGGTCTCATGCGCCTCGATCCCGAGCCTCGCCGCCACCCGGTCCGCCGCCCGGCTGGTGGGCATCGATCGCGCCACCCCCTTCAGCCCGCCGGCGTAGCCCGGGGCCAGATGCGCATTGGCGGCGAGCATGGCCAGGCTGTCCGACGGGGTCACGTAGACGCCGCGCCCGACGATCATGTTGCGATCGCCGTCGCCGTCCGAGGCGGCGCCGAAATCCGGCGCCTCGGCGCCCATCATCAGCGCCATCAGCCCGGCGGCGTGCGCCGGATTGGGGTCGGGATGGCCGCCGCCGAAATCCGGCAGCGGCGTCGCATTCATCACGCTGCCCGGCGCCGCGCCCAGATCCCCTTCGAGAATCGCCGTCGCATAGGGGCCGGTGACCGCGTGCATGGCGTCGAACTTCATCGTGAACCCGCTGGCGAACAGCGCCCGGATGGCGTCGAAATCGAACAGGTCGCGCATCAGCCCGGCATAGATCGCCACCGGGTCGACGATGTCCACGATCATCTCGCCGATGCGCGCCTCGCCGATCGTCGACAGGTCCGGATCCGGCGCCTCGGCGATGCGGTAGGCGTCGATGGTCTCGGTGCGGGCATGGATGGCGTCGGTGATCGCCTGGGGCGCCGGGCCGCCGTTGGGGATGTTGTACTTGACGCCGAAATCGCCGTCGAGCCCGCCGGGATTGTGGCTCGCCGACAGGATCAGCCCGCCATCGGTCTTGCGGCTGCGGATGATCGCCGACACCGCCGGGGTCGACAGCAGCCCCCCCTGGCCGACGATCACCCGCGCGGCGCCGTTGGCGGCGGCCATGCGCAGGATGATCCGGATCGCCGCGGCGTTGAATTCGCGCCCGTCGCCGCCAAGGGTCAGGGTCTTGCCCGCGATCCCGCCCACCGCGTCAAACACCGACTGGATGAAATTTTCCAGATAGCCGGGCTGCATGAAGACGCGGGTGCGCGCGCGCAGGCCCGAGGTGCCCGGCTTCTGCCCGGCGATCGGGGTTGTCGGGACGGTGCGGATGATCATGCGGAAAACTCCGTTTGCGCGGCGCCGGGCGCCCGGGTCGGGATCGCGGTCAAAATCGGATTCGGATTCAGATCCTGGGCTCTTGCTTGAGCCGGATGCGGATGTGGCTGCCGGGCAGGCGCTTGATCTCGAAGGCGCCGGATCTTTCGATCACGTCGCTGAGTTTCGAGCAGCCATAGCTGCGGGAATCGAAATCCGGGGCCAGGTTGTTGAGCTGGCTGCCGACGACGCCAAGCGCGATCCAGCCGTCCTCGTCGGCGAGATCGGCGATCGCCTTGCGGATGATCGGCACGGCGGCCGAGGGCGAATCGGTCCTGGAGTCCGGCGCGGGGCCGCTCTGGCTGGTCGAGGCCGGCATCAGGTTCTCGGTGTAGAAGAACCGTCGGCAGGCCTGGCGAAACGCCTTCGGCGTGGTGCGCCGCCCGAATCCGTAGACATCGACCCCCTGTTCGCGGATGCGGCTGGCCAGCCGGGTGAAATCGCTGTCCGAGGACACCAGGCAGAACCCGTCGAAACGGCCGCTGTGCAGCAGGTCCATGGCGTCGATCACCAGCGCGATGTCGGAGGAATTCTTGCCCACCGTGTAGGCGAATTGCTGATGCGGGATGATGGCGTATTGCGCCAGCAGATCGGCCCAGCTTTTCAATTGCGGACTGGAGAAATCGCCGTAGATGCGCCGCACCGAGGCCTCGCCCAGCTTGGCGATTTCCAGAAACAGCCCCTCGGCCACCTTGGGCGAGGCGTTGTCCGCGTCGATCAGCACCGCGAGTCGTGGCGAGTCATGGATCATGAGACCGGTCTTAGCGCATGGGGGCGGGGCTTGTCATGGGGGGGATTGGCGCGGCGGGTCGCCCTGACAGGGCCTTTCGGCAAGCCCGGCCATGCCGGATGCGCCGCCCCCGCGCCGGCGCCCCCCCTGGCCGCGCGCATGTGAACCGCCCCGGGTTTGCCGGAGCGCGAAACTCTCAAGGGATGAGCCCCATGACGCAGAGAAAGCGCGCCTCAAGGCTTTGGAGGGCGAAAGCCGTGACCTTCGCCGGGCCAGCGCGATCCTGAAGAAGGCATCCGCCTGTTGCGCTCTGGCGGGGGTCGACCGCCCGTTCAAGCGCTGAGCCGGTTCATGGAAGGCCCAGGCAGGGCCCCCGTTGCGACCGCGGCCCATGCGGCGGCCTGAAACGCCGAGAGGACAAAAGGCGGAATCCGACAGCCCCGGGGGCGAACCGGATCGGTCCCGGGAGAGACGAGGGGCATGGCGATCCCGTCGAGAGGCCCGGACCCGGCGGCGCGAACCGCTCAAGGCCGGGCAAAAGGCGGCGCCGTCACGCCCTCACTGACATCGCCCTGCGACGGTTCGGAACATCTCCGGGCGCCGAGCGCGAAGAGACGCCGGTGCGGAAAAGGGCATCGCGGCGGCTTGAATGCAAACGCCTGATTCGGCGAGGCGCGTTCAATTGGGGGGCGGGCTCTGTCCGGATCGAGGCGGCGCAGGGCGCCCGTGTCGTCGCGGGATCCCGGGCCCCGCGGGGCGCAAGGTCGTGGCGGCGTTGCGGATGCGCGCTCGCTTCGCCCTGAGGCGCAGCGGAGCGCATCTCGAACGCCGAGGCCCAAACCCGGCGCCCCTGCCGAACCGGCAATGGATCGGCGCCGCCAGGGCGTCGCCGGTCTGCGATTCGCTCAGGACAGCATGTCTTTCAGCACCGGCTCCAGCGCCTCGGCGGCGGCGTCGTGCATGGATTGCGAGGGGAACTGGCGCGAGGCCTTGGCCCCGAGTCCCGCCGCCTCGGCCACCTGACGCGCCGGGCCGGGGGCCGGGCCGCCGGGGCGGGCCACGCATTCCACATAGGCGTCGGCCAGCGGGCGGATCTTTTCCAGCACCTCGCGATCCACCGCGTCGGGGAATTTCACCCGCGCCTTGCGCTTGTCGCGCTTGGCGGGCTGGTCGGGGCTGCGTTCGGAGAACCACAGCAGCAGCGTGCGGGTCTCGACTGATTCCAGCAGCAGGCGCATGCGCGCCACCCAGGCGGCGCGGCACTCCGCCTCCACCACCTTGAAGCGGTCGGGATCGCGCTGGTAGAGGTTTTCCAGCAGCCGCCCGATCATGTCGTAGCTTTCGAAATCCACGTCCGAATACAGCGCCCGCAGCGTGTCCGACACCGCCCGCAGGCGCCGGTTGTAGCGCCGCCCCACGGTGTAGAGCCGGTTCGACAGGTTCCAGGCGCTGCCGACCTCGATGACGCAGACCTCGGCGCGGCAGCAGGCCTCCAGCACCACCGGATCGGCGAGGAAGAACCCCGGCCCCGCGCCGTCGACGCCGAGATTGAAGGCGCTCACCCCGAGAGCCTTGCCCACATGCGCGGGATACGGGGTCTCGACGAATTTGCCGAAAGTCTGTTCGGAGCCGACGAAGGCGACGTAGCGCCCCGACAGATCCGGCGCCGGGCCGCGATAGAGCCGCTGACGGCGCCCGAAGCGATAGGTCTGGTAGTCGATGACGGCCTGGTCGAGGCTCAGCTGGCTCATGACAGCCTCCGCGCATTGGTGTTTGAAAGTCGTTGTCAGGCACAATGGCGACAAGCTCTTGATGTGGAGTTAAGAGCGTGGGATTGCGCGCAGATGCGCCTTGCCGCGTCCCGGCGCGGGGCGTAGGTTCCTGCGCGAAGGCGGGACGGGAAACGGGAGCGGAGCATGGCGATCCAGACGGTCGGGGTGATCGGCGCGGGCCAGATGGGCAACGGCATCGCGCATGTGTTCGCGCTGGCGGGCTATGACGTGCTGCTCAACGATCTCGACGAGGACCGGATCGACGCCGCATTCGCGCGCATCGCCAGGAACATGGATCGCCAGATCGGGCGCGGCACGCTCAGCGAGGCCGACAAGGCGGCGGCGCTGGCGCGGCTGGGCAAGACCACGGATGTCGCGGCGATCGGCCCCTGCGATCTGGTGATCGAATCGGCGGTCGAGAACGAGGCGGTGAAGGCGAAGATCTTCGCCAGCCTTGCGCCGCATCTGGGCGAAGACACCATCCTCGCCACCAACACCTCGTCGATTTCGATCACCCGGCTGGCGGCGGCCACCGACCGGCCCGAACGCTTCATGGGCCTGCATTTCATGAACCCGGTGCCGCTGATGCAGCTGGTGGAGCTGATCCGCGGCATCGCCACCGACGAGGCCACCTACCAGGCCCTGAAGCAGGTGGTGGCGCGGCTCGGCAAGACCGCGTCCTCGTCCGAGGATTTCCCCGCCTTCATCGTCAACCGCATCCTGCTGCCGATGATCAACGAGGCGGTCTACACGCTCTATGAGGGCGTCGGCGGGGTGGAGAGCATCGACATGGCCATGCGGCTGGGCGCCGGGCATCCCATGGGGCCGCTGCAGCTGGCGGATTTCATCGGGCTCGACACCTGCCTCGCGATCATGAACGTGCTGCATGACGGGCTCGGCGACACCAAGTACCGGGCCTGCCCGCTGCTGGTGAAATACGTCGAGGCCGGCTGGACCGGGCGCAAGTCCGGGCGCGGGTTTTACGATTATCGCGGCGAAACCCCCGTGCCGACGCGCTGAACGCCGCCCGCGGGGGCGCCCGACGCGCCGCGGGACGCTCAACAAGTTTTGACCGGCGACACTGTCCCGCTGCGGGCGTTTCCGGCGTATGCTGCGCCATGACCGCGCGTGCCAAGGGGTGACGAGATGCGCCTGACCGACTGCGCCGACGCCGCGCACGCCCTTGCGCGCCGCATCCGGAGGCTTCGCGCCCTGCCGGCGCTGGCGGCGCTGCTGATCGCCGCGCCCGCCATTGCCGGGGCCGCGCCCGCCGACGCCGTTGCCGTTGCCGGGGCCGCCGCCGGGGCCCGGGAATGGCGCGTGGTCGGGGCCGAATCCCGCATCCAGTTCGATTTCGAGGTCAACGGCGTGGCCGGGCAGGGGCGGTTCTCGCGGTTCTCGGGCGCGGGGATCTTCGATCCGGCGCGCCCCGAGAACTCCAGCCTCGCGATGGAGATCCAGATCGGCGGGCTGACCATCGGCAACCCCATCGGCGACGCTTTCGTGCTGGGGCCGGACTGGTTCGACCTGGCGAATCATCCGCTGGCGCGCTTCCGGCTCGACGATCTGCGCCTGGTGCGCAGGGCGGGGCTGGCCGAAAAGCTGGGCGAGGCCGCGTCGAACATCGCCTTCATGGCCACCGGGCAGCTGACGCTGAAAGGCGAAACCCTGCCGATCTCGGTGCCGCTGCGGCTGGTCATTGACGGCGATGCCGCGCATGCCGTCGGCGCCTGGGATTTCGAACCGCTCGACTATGGCGTCGGCGACGGGCCCTCGGCGCTGTTCGCCAGGGTGGGCGACCGGGTGCGGGTGTCGTTCGACATTCTGGCCCGGCCGGCGAAACCCTGAGGCGCCCATGCGGTTTCGCGACAATGCGCGCGGCTGGGGCCTGATTTCGCGCCTGATCCACTGGGCGATGGCGGCGGGGATCCTGTTTCTGCTCGGGCTCGGGTTCTACATGGTCAACGCCGAGAGCGACCTCGCCGCGCGTTTCATCCTGACCCAGACCCACAAGAGCTGGGGCGTCGCGGCCTTCGCGCTGGCGCTGCTGCGGCTGGCCTGGCGGGCGGCCAACCCGCGCCGCCCGGCGCCCCCCGCCGCGGCGACGGCGCTGCAGAACCGGATCGCGGCCTGGAGCCACCGGGCGCTGTATGCGCTGATGCTGGCGATGCCGGTGACCGGGTGGCTGATGGCCAGCGCCTCGCCGCTGCAGGACGCCTACGGCATCCCCAACACGGCGTTCGGAATTATCGCGCTGCCCGATCCGTTCCAGCCGGGGGGGCAGGCGCTGACCGACGCGCTGCTCCGGGCGCATCTGGGGCTGGCGCTGAGCCTGACGGCGTTGCTGGCGATCCACGCCGGGGCGGCGCTGGCGCATCATTTCGTCTGGCGCGACAACGTGCTGACGCGCATGATGTCCGGCCGTTGAGCCCCTGTTCGGGCGCGGCGCGGCGCGGCGGCTTGCGGCCGCGCGCACACGGGGACTCAGCCGCTGGGGGATGCGGTCATTTCGGCGATGCGACGCAGGATCGCCTGCGCCTCCGGCCCGTCCCATTCGGCGTCGCCCTGCAGGCGGGCGACCTCGCGGCCCTCGCGATCGAGGATCATGGTCACCGGCAGGCCCAGAACGCCCATCGCCCGGGTCACGTCGCCGCGCTCGTCCACATAGACCTTCAGGTTCTCGATGCCGAGCTTCTTGTAGAACTTGCCGGCCTTGGCGCGCCCGGTGCGTTCCACATTGATGGCGACCACCTCGATGTCGTCGCCGCCAATGGCGCCCTGCAGCCGGTCGATGGAGGGCATCTCCTTGCGGCAGGGCGGGCACCAGGTGGCCCAGAAATTCACCAGCACCACCTTGCCGGCGAAATCCTCGAAGGCATGGAAGTTGCCCGAGGCGTTGGTGAAATTCGCGGTGACCGGGTCGCGGGCGAATTCATGGATGACCAGCTTGCGCATGTCGCCGCCGCGCATCTCCATCAATTCCGCCCGCCCGTCATCGGTGGGATCTGCGAGGCCGCCGCCGGCCATCGCGGGGGTGGCGGAAAGCGCCGCTGCGCCGTATAGCAGTGCGGTGAATAGGGCGGCGAAACGCATGTTTTCGGCTCCTGACTGATGGGGCGCCGACCAGGGCGGCGCCGGTGTGGAGGACGAGGTCCCCGATGAACGACGACAGCACCACGCCCGGCGCGGTTTCGCAAGGCGCAAGCGGCCCCGGGGGCAATGCCAACGCCCCCCAAAGCGGCGCCAACGCCCCCCAAAGCGGCGCCAACGCCATGTGGGGCGGGCGGTTCGCCGCCGGGCCCGACGCGGTGATGGAGGCGATCAACGCCTCGATCGGCTTCGATCGCCGCCTCGCCGCGCAAGACATCGCCGGGTCGCGCGCCCATGCGCGCATGCTGTCCGCCACGGGCATTATCACGGATGCGGATCGCGCGGCCATCGATGCGGGGCTGCTCACGATCTTGTCAGAGATCGAGAGCGGCGATTTCGCGTTCTCGACCGCGCTCGAGGACATCCACATGAATGTGGAAGCGCGGCTTCGGGATCTGATCGGCGAACCCGCCGGGCGGCTGCACACCGCGCGCTCGCGCAATGATCAGGTGGCGCTGGATTTCCGCATGTGGGTGCGCGATCAGGCCGACGCGGCGATCGAGGGGCTGACGGCGCTGATCGGCGCGCTGCTCGGGCAGGCCGAGGCCGGAGCCGATCTGGCGATGCCGGGATTCACCCATCTGCAGGTGGCCCAGCCGGTGACCTGGGGCCATCACATGATGGCCTATGTGGAAATGCTGGAGCGCGATCGCGGCCGGTTTCGCGACGCCCGGGCGCGGATGAACGAATGCCCGCTGGGCGCGGCGGCGCTGGCGGGGACCTCGTTCCCCATCGACCGGGACGCCACCGCGCGGGCGCTGGGCTTCGCCCGCCCCTGCGCCAATTCGCTGGATGCGGTGGCGGATCGCGATTTCGCGCTGGAATTCCTGAGCGCCAGCGCCATCTGCGCCATGCATCTGAGCCGCTTCGCCGAAGAACTGGTGATCTGGTCCTCGGCGCAGTTCCGCTTCGTCACCCTGTCGGACCGGTTTTCCACCGGCTCCTCGATCATGCCGCAGAAGAAGAACCCCGACGCCGCCGAACTGGTGCGCGCCAAGGGCGGGCGCATCAACGGCGCGCTGGTGGGGCTGCTGACAGTGATGAAGGGGCTGCCGCTGACCTATTCCAAGGACATGCAGGAAGACAAGGAACAGGTGTTTGACGCCGCCGATTCGCTGATGCTGGCGCTGGCGGCGATGACCGGCATGGTCGCGGACATGACCCCGAACGCCGACAATCTGCGCGCCGCCGCCGCCACCGGATTTTCCACCGCCACCGATCTTGCCGACTGGCTGGTGCGTGAACTGGGCCTGCCGTTTCGCGAGGCGCATCACGTCACCGGCGCGCTCGTCAAGCTGGCCGAGGACAGGGGCTGCGACCTGCCCGACCTTGATCTCGCCGACATGCAGGCCGCGCATGCGGGGATCGCCGCGGGGGTGTTCGCGGTGCTGGGGGTGGAGAATTCGCTCGCCAGCCGCGCCAGCTACGGCGGCACTGCGCCGGCGCAGGTGCGCGCGCAGATCGCGCGCTGGCGCGCGGCGCTCGCCGCTGAGGCGGGCGCGGAGCCGGGGTCGTGAGCCCGCGGGCCGCGGCGCGCGCTGCGCTGATCCTGGCCTTGGCGCTGGGCGCGGGCGCCTGCGGGCGCAAGGGCGACCCGATCCGCCCGTCGCAGGCCGCCGCGCCTTCGGCGATCGAGCGCCAGCGCGATTCCGTGCTCAGCGACACCCTCGCCGGGTCCGGCGAGGCCCGGCCCGAGCGCCGCCCGGCGATCCCCTCGGCGGGCCGCGTCGCGCCCAGCGACCTCTACCCGCCGCGGCGCCTGAAGCCGGATCGTTCGCCGCAAGGGCAGGTGGCCCCGCGCCGTCTTGACGATGTGTTCAGCGAATCAAGCTGATTGTCGCAGCGCCGCTTCTCGTGCGCACAGATCCAGGGCTCCGCGCCATGTCGAAACTGCGACTGACCTATCTGCTGCTGGCCGTCATCGGGGCGCTTGCGCCGAATGCGCGGCTGATCGGCTGGCTGGCCGACAACGCCTGGTCGCCCGCCCGCCTGATCGCCGCCTGGAACGCCAATGACGCGGTGGCCGGGCTGGCGCTGGATCTGGGCGTCGCGGCCATTGCGCTCAGCGCGTTTATCGTGTCCGAATGCCTGGTGCGCCGGGATCGTCTGGCGCTGATCTGCGTGCCCCTGACCTACGCCGTCGGGGTCGGCTTCGCCTTGCCGCTGTATCTTTTCCTCCGATCCCGACCGATGGGCTGAGCATGGATTATTTTCTGTATCGCAATGGCGTGCTGCATGCCGAAGACGTGTCGATCCCTGCGATCGCGGGCGCGGTCGGCACTCCGTTCTATGTCTACTCAACCGCAACTTTGGAACGACATTTCAAGTTGTTCAACGAAGTTCTTGATGGTCTGGATCACCTTGTGTGCTACGCCATGAAGGCCAATTCCAACCTCGCGGTGCTGAAGGTGCTGGCCCGCGCCGGCGCCGGGATGGACGTGGTGTCCGAGGGCGAATTCCGCCGTGCGCTGGCGGTCGGGGTCCCGGGGCGGAAGATCGTCTTCTCGGGCGTCGGCAAGACGACGGGCGAGATGCGCTTCGCGCTCGCCAACGACGTGCGCCAGATCAATGTGGAAAGCGCCGAGGAGCTGGAAACCCTCGACGCCGTCGCCCGCTCCATGGGGCGGCGGGCGCCCATCGCGCTGCGCATCAACCCGGATGTGGACGCCAGGACCCACGCCAAGATCGCCACCGGAAAATCCGAGAACAAGTTCGGCGTGCCCATCGCCGCCGCCCGCGCGGTCTATGCCCGGGCCGCCGCGATGGCCGGGATCGAGGTGGTGGGGGTCGACATGCATATCGGCTCCCAGCTCACCGATCTTGCGCCCTTCGAGGCGGCGTTCGCGAAGATGGCGGATTTGACCCGGGCGCTGCGCGACGACGGCCACGCCATACGGCGGCTCGATCTGGGCGGCGGGCTCGGCATCCCATACGAAAAATCGGACGAGGCCCCGCCGCTGCCCTTCGACTACGGCGCGCTGGTCAGGCGGATGCTCGGCGATCTGGGCTGCGAGATCGAGATCGAGCCTGGCCGCCTGATCGCCGGCAACGCCGGATTGCTGGTGAGCGAGGTGATCTATCGCAAGCAGGGCGAGGGGCGGGAATTCCTGATTCTCGACGCCGCCATGAACGATCTGATCCGTCCGGCGATGTATGACGCCTGGCACGACATCCTGCCGGTGATCGAGCCCGCGCCGGGGACCGATCGCCGGCCGGTGGACGTGGTCGGCCCGATCTGCGAATCCGGCGACGCCTTCGCCAGGGCGCGCGATCTGCCGGTGATGCGCCCCGGCGATCTGGCGGCGTTCCGCTCCGCCGGGGCCTATGGCGCGGCGATGTCGTCGGAATACAATTCCCGGCCCCTGGTCCCGGAAGTGCTGGTCGAGGGCGATCAATTCGCCGTGGTCCGGGCAAGACCGTCATTTGACGAAATGCTCGCGCGGGATACCATCCCCGCATGGATGGCCTGAAGCGCGCCCCGCGATTCGGCCGGAAAGGCAGGCCGATGCCCAATGCGAGCGACCATGATCCGCTGGATCCCGCGGCCTCTGACGGGCCCCGGGGCGAGGATTCGAGCCGGGCTTCGGGCGGGGAGTCGGGCGGGGCGCCGCTGGGGGCGCCGGCCGGGACCCACGTCGCGGATCCCGTCGAGGATGGCGCCGCGGTCGATCCGGCGCTGGCCGCCGCGCGCGCCGCCGTCGACGGCGCCAGTCGCCGCGCCCGCCGCGCCCTGCTGCTGGAACGCCTCACCCGCGCCTTCTGGCCGGTCTGGAGCATCGCCGCGGGGTTTCTCGGGCTGGCGCTCACCGGGCTGCTGGAAACCCTGCCGATCTGGCTGCATCTGGCGCTGCTCGCCGGTTTCGCCTTCGGGCTGATCGCCGCCGTCATCGTTTCGCTGCGCCGCTTCCGGGCGCCGTCGCTGGCCGAGGGGCGCGCCGCGCTCGACGCGCAGGCGCCCGACCGGCCGGTGGCGGCGCTCGACGACGACCTGGCGGTGGGCGCCGCCGATCCGGCCTCGCGCGCGGTCTGGGCGCTGCACCAGCGGCGCATGGCGCAAAAGGCGCTGCGTCTGAAGCCGCCGCGCGCCAATCTGCGGCTGTCCTCGCGCGATCCCTGGGCGCTGCGGCTCTCGGCGCTGATCCTGCTGGTGTTCGGCGCCCTTGCCGCCGCCATGTCAGGGGGCGCCCGGCTCGAGGAGGCCTTCGCCCCCCGGCTGGCCGGATCGCGGGGCGAGACCGTCGCGCCCAGCGTCGAGGCCTGGGCCTCGCCTCCCGCCTATACCGGCGCGGCGATGATCTATCTCACCGAACGCATCGGGCAGGAGGTGGCCGTGCCTGCGGGGTCGGTGATCTCCCTGCGGGTCTACAACGCCCCCGTCGCGCCGACGCTGACGCAGGCGGTGACCGGCGCCGCGCCTGAATCGGGGCCTGAATCGGGGTCTGAATCGGGGCCTGAATCGGGGCCCGACGCGCCGCGCCCGGCGTTTTCGCCCATGGGCGACGGGGCCTATGACCTGCGTCTGCTGGCGCGGCGCTCGGGGCGCGTGGACATCGCGATCGGCGATGCGCCGCTGGCCTCGTGGCGGCTGACGGTCAGTCCGGACGCGCCGCCGGAGATCGGCTTTGACGGCCCGCCGGGGGCCTCGCGCAACGCGGCGCTGCAATTCGACTTCACCGCGCGCGACGATTTCGGCGTCGCCGCCGCCTGGGCCGTCATCACCCCGGATCTCGCGCGCCTGGACCCGGAGGCCGCGCCGCCGCCCGACGCCTATCCGCCGATCGAGATCGAACTGCCGCTGCCCTTCACCGGCGCGGTCACCGAGACCGCGCAGACCCTGTTGCAGGACCTGACCGCGCATCCCTGGGCCGGGCTGCCGGTCACCATCACCCTGTTCGCCGAGGACGCGCTGGGCCAGCAGGGCGCGAGCCCGCCCATGGCGGCGATCCTGCCCATGCGCCCCTTCTACGACCCCATGGCCCGGGCCATCGTGGAAGAACGCCGCGCCATGGCCTGGTCGCGCGACAACGCCGCCCCGGCCCTGCAGCGCCTGAAGGCGGTCACCGCCTGGCCCGAGGATTACTTCGGCGACAACATCCGCCCCTATCTGGTCCTGCGCACCGCCATGCGCCGCCTTGACTACGCGCTGCAGGACGGCCGCGTGCCCGCCGAGATCGAATCGGTGATCGAACTGCTGTGGCGCGCGGCGCTGCTGCTCGAGGACGGGGATCTGTCCAACGCCGCCGAACGCCTGCGCCGGGCGCAGGAACGCCTCTCCGAGGCGCTGGAGAATGACGCCTCCAACGAGGAGATCGCCCGCCTCACCGATGAATTGCGCCAGGCCATGAACGATTTCCTGCAGGAAATGTCGCGCCAGGCGATGCAGAATCTCGACCAGCTGCAGGATCAGGCCCAGGGCGGGCGCCAGCTCGACGCGCAGGATCTGCAGGACATGCTCGACGAGATGCAGAAGATGGCCGAGAGCGGCGAGCGCGAGACCGCGCAGGAGATGCTGCGCCAGTTGCAGCGGATGCTGCAGAACCTGCGCATGAGCGCGCAATCGCAAGGCCGGCAGGGGCAGCAGGGCGAGGAAGGCCAGGGCCAGCAGACCCTGCAGCAGCTTCAGGACATGCTGCGCCAGCAGCAGGATCTGGCGGATCGGTCCTTTGGCGAAATGCAGCGCCGCCAGGGCCAGCAGGGTCAACGGGGCCAGCAGGGTCAGCAGGGGCAGCAGGGGCGGCAGGGGCAGCAGGGGCGGGGCGACCGCCAGGGCTCGCCCGGGCAGGGCATGCCGCAGCAGGGTCAGGGCGGCCAGCCCGGCGCCGGCGGCCAGCAGGGTCAGCAGCCTTTCGGCCAGGGGCGGCGGCCGGGCCAGCGCGGCCTTGGGCAGGGCGAGGGCGGCAGCGGCGACGGAATCGGCGGCACCCGCCGCATGGCCCGGGAGCAGGACGCGTTGCGCCGGCTGCTGGAGGATCTGCGCGGCGGCTTGCCGGGCGGGCTGTCGCCCGAGGGCGAACAGGCGCTGCGCGACGCCGATCGGGCCATGGACGGCGCGCGCGGCGCGCTCGAACGCGATGCGCCCGGCGCGGCGCTCGACGATCAGGTCGAGGCCATGGAGAACCTGCGCGAAGGCGCCCGCCAGCTTGGCGAAGCCATGCGCCAGGCGGCGCGGCAGGGGCAGGGCAGCCGCGCCGCCAGCAGCGGCGCGGACGGGCGCGCCGCCGGGCGCGATCCGCTGGGCCGCGCCACGGCCAACAGCGGCATGCTCGACGGCGCCGACACCCATGTGCCGGGGGCCGCGGCGCTGAAGCGCGCGCGCGAGATCCTCGAGGAAATCCGCCGCCGCTCGGGCGACCGCAACCGCCCGGGGCTTGAGCTGGACTACCTGCGCAGGCTGCTCGACCGATTTTGATCTTTCGCGATCAGCGCGCGTTCCGGCATGCGCGCCCGTGGGGGCGAGGCGCGGCGCGCGTCAGTCGCCCGAACGCCCTGTCCGAAAACAATCAATTTCCCTGGGCGGCGTCCGGATCGTTGATGGCGGGATCCAGCAGGTCGGAGACCAGCAGGCGCGCCTTGTCGTAGAATTCGCCGCCGACCGCCTGCGCGTCCTCGGCCAGAATTCCGATCTCGACACGCGCCGTGTCCACGTATCGCCCGTAGGACTCGAGCGCCGGCGCCGCCGCGGGCACGGCCTCGGCGATGCGGCCGCGCTGCAGGTAGACCCCGGCCGCCGCGCCGCTGATGACCAGCGCCAGAATCACCCCGGTCCAGAAACCGCCGCGGCTCGGCGCCGCGGGCTCGACGAAGGCGTCGCCGCGCAGATCGGCGTTGAGCCGCTCGGCGTCAGGCAGCCGCACGGCGCCGCTGTCGTCGGTCTCGTTCCAGTTGACCGCGCCGGGGATGCGAACGCCGGCGTCCTTTTCGCCGCCGGCCGCGCTCAGATGGGTGACCGTCGCCGATGCGCCGTCTTCCTGCGCCCGATCACCGTCATCGTCATCGTCATCGTCACCGTCATCGGGTTGGTCGGCCGGCGCGCCGGACAGGTCGCCGGGATCCGCGGCCGCGGTCAACGGGGCGCGATCGTCAAGAATTTCGCCGGTCAGCGCGTCGGAACCGGCGGCCTGCCCGGCGGGCGCCTCGGAGTCGGGCCGGGCGCGAAGCCCGGCGGACAGGTCCGGCTCGGCGGGCGCGTCGGCCTCGCCGCCTTCGGGATCGCGCAGCGCCGCCATCGCCGCCGCAGCCTCGGCGAGGCCGGGCATTTCGGGGCGCGGTTCGGCGTCGGCGGGCGGTGCGGCGGCGGTTTGCGGACCCGGCTGGAGCCAGCGTTCGCCGCAGGCGCTGCATTCGACCACCCGGCCTTCCGGGCCGAAGGCCTCGTCCGGAGCTTCGTAGCGAGCGGGGCAGTTGGGGCATTTCAACAGCATGGCAATATGGATCCTCGGTCCGGAGTCTGGGGCGACGCCGCAACGACGCAACGCGAACTCCAGCAGTCATACTCCTGCCGCCCGCCGCCGCCAAGCGCCAAGGGCGCGGCGACCGGGGCGATGTCCCGTCCCCGCCCGACGCCGCGCGCCGGCGGGGGCGGCGCGCGATTGCGCTGCGCCGCGGCATCTGCAATTCTCCGCCGCGCCGGGCCGCGCGCATCCGTGCGGCGGCGGCGGCGGAATCGGCAGCCGCGGCGCGTCAGGCGCGTTGGCGGGGCCGGGGCGAGAGAGGCGGCGGTGATCGAGTTCAAGCGGGTTGGCTTTCGGTATGGCGGCGTCGATGCGCCGCCGATTCTCGAAGATGTGTCGGTGACTCTGGCGCAGGGCGGTTTCTATTTCCTCACCGGCCCCTCGGGCGCCGGCAAGACCACTTTCCTGCGCCTTTGCTACATGGCCCTGCGCCCGGTGAGCGGCGCGCTCAACCTGTTCGACCGATCGGCGGGCGAGGCGGGGCCGGACGAGGTCGCGGCCCTGCGCCGCCGCATTGGCATCGTGTTTCAGGAGGGCCAGTTTCTCGATCATCTGACCCTCGCCCAGAACATCGCCCTGCCGCTGCGCATCCAGGGCCGCCCGCGCGCCGTCTATCGCGAACATGTGGCCGAACTGATCGACTGGGTCGGCCTGACCGGGCGCGCCGAGGCCCTGCCGGCGGCGCTGTCCAGCGGCGAACGCCAGCGCGCCGCGCTGGCGCGCGCCATCATCGGCGGCCCCGACCTGATCATCGCCGACGAGCCCACGGGCAATGTCGACCGCGAGATGGGGCTGCGGCTGCTCGACCTGCTGCTGGCGCTGCACCGCCACGGCAAGGCGGTGCTGATCGCCACCCATGACCACGATCTGATCCGCGCCGCCAAGCGCGAGACCAGCGCGCGGGTGCTGCGGCTGTCCGAGCGCCGCGTCGAGCTTGCCGGGGCGGCGCTGTGAGCGAATCGACGGAGGAGGGGGCCTCGGGCGCGCCGGGCGCCGCCGCCGGCAGCCTGCGCGGCCTCTGGCGACGGATCGCCGGGGCCAAGGAGGCGCCGTTGGCGCCGCCCTCGGGGCTGATCGCCCGGCTGGTGATCTTCGTTGCCGCCGCCATGGGCTTTCTGGCGGTGGTCGCGGCGGGGTTCGGGTTGGCCGCCGACCGGCTCGCCGATCAATGGGCCGGGGATCTCGCCCGCGCCGCCACGGTGCGGGTGAGCGCGCCCGCCGCCCGAATGGACGCGGCGTTGGCCGTGACGCTGCGCGCGCTGGGTTCCGCGCCGGGGATCGCCGGGGCGCGGGCGCTCACGGATGCGGAGCAGCAGGCGCTGCTGGCGCCCTGGCTGGGCCCCGACGCGGCGCTGGAGGGGCTGAACCCGCCGCGCCTGATCGCGGTGACGCTGGCAGGCGGCGACGCGCCGCTGGACGCGGCGGGGATCAACCGGAGGCTGACAATGGAGCTGCCGGAGCCGGAGGTCTCGGCGATTTTCGACGATCATTCGCGCTGGCGCACGCCGCTGCTGCGCGCGGCGCGGGGGCTCAGGCGCCTGGCCTGGGGGGCGGTGCTGCTGTCGGCGCTGAGCGCCGCGGCGATGGTGACGCTGGCGGCGCGGGCGACGCTGGCCGCGAACCGGCTGGTGGTGGAGACCCTGCGGCTGCTCGGGGCCACCAACGATTTCATCGCCACGGCTTTCGTGCGCCGCTACACCCTGCGCGCCGCCATCGGCGGGGCGTTGGGGGCGGGGGCCGCGGCGCTGGCGCTGCGGGCGCTGCCGGATCTGGGCGACGCGGCGCCGGGCATGGCGCCGGGGCTGACCGGCGCCGGCTGGCTGGCGCTGCCGCTGACGCCGCTGATCCTCGGCCTCGTCGCCTACGCCGCCACGCGCTACGCGGTGCTGCGGGCCTTGCGGGAGGCGGAATGACAATGATGCAGTATTTGCGATCGCTGGTTTTCTTCGTGTTCATGTACGGGCTGATGCTGGTCATGGGGCTGATCTGCATGCCGCTGGCGCTGTGGTCGCGCGAAGGCGCCTGGTGGGTGCTGCGCCGCTACACCGACATCGTGCTCTGGGCGCTGCGCCGGATCTGCGGGCTCGGCACGGAAATACGCGGCGAGGTCCCCACGGGCGACGTGATCGTCGCCTCCAAGCATCAGAGCTTTCTCGACATCCTGATGATCGTCAACGCTCTGCCGCGGCCGAAATTCGTGATGAAGAAATCGCTGCGCTGGATGCCGGTGCTGGGTTTTTACGCCATGCGCATCGGCTGCGCGCCCATCGACCGCGCCGGTCGGGGACGGACCGTGAAGCGGCTGGTCGCGGACATGGCCCGCGACGAGGCCGATGCCGGGCAGCTGGTGATCTATCCGCAGGGCACCCGCGTCGCGCCGGGCGCGACGCTGCCCTACAAGGCCGGCGCCGGGGCGCTGTACGAGGCCCAGGGGCTGCCCTGCGTGCCGGCCTCGACCAATGCCGGGATGTTCTGGCCGCGGCTGGGGATCCTGCGCAAGCCGGGGCTGGCGGTGGTGGAGTTTCACCCGCCGATCCCGCCGGGGCTGGGGCGCAAGGCGCTGACGGCGCGATTGCGAGACGAGATCGAGGCGCGCTCGGACGCGCTGATGGCCGAGGCGCGCGCCCGGGGCTGAGGCGGCCCTTTTCGCAATTGTTTTTCCAGCCCTCGCGGCTTCGCCGCATCGGGATGGGCGCGCCGGCCGTCGGATCAGCTTCCGATCAGTTCGGCCTGGCGCACGATCACCTGCGCCTGCCGGATCGAGGCCAGATCCACCAGCCGCCCCTTGTAAACCGCCGCGCCCTGACCGGATTTCTCGGCTTCGGCCATGGCGGCGAGGATCTCGCGCGCCTCGCTCACCTGCGCCTCCGACGGGGTGAACACCGCATTCGCCAGCGCCACCTGCCTGGGGTGGATCGCCCATTTGCCCACCATGCCCAGCACCGCCGAGCGCCGCGCCTGGGCCAGAAACCCGTCCTCGTCGGAAAAATCGCCGAAGGGCCCATCGACCGGCAACAGCCCGTGGGTGCGGCAGGCGGCGACGATGGCGACGATCGGATAATGCCACGGATCGCCCCAATGCGTGGCGCGCGGCGCGTCGTCGGCGCCGTTCTCCAGCATGTAGTAATTGGCCTGGGTGCCGCCGATGCCGGTGGTCTGCATGCCCATGGAGGCGGCGTAATCCGCCGCGCCGAGGCTCATGGCGGTCAGGCGCGGCGAACTGGCGGCGATCTCCTCCACATGCTGCACCCCGGCGGCGGTCTCGATGATCACCTCGAAATCGATGCGCCTGGCGCGGCCCTTGGCGGTCTCGATCGCCGAAACCAGCGCGTCCACGGCGTAGACGTCGCCGCCATTGCCGACTTTCGGGATCATGATCTGGTCGAGCCGCCCGCCCGCCTGCTCCAGCAGCTCCACCACGTCGCGATACCAGAATTCGGTGTCCAGCCCGTTGATGCGCACCGACAGCGTCTTGGCCCCCCAGTCGATGTCGTTGATCGCGGCGATGACATTGGCGCGCGCCTGCGCCTTGTCGGCGGGGGACACGGAATCCTCGAGGTCGAGATTGATCACATCGGCGGCGCTGGCGGCCATTTTCCCAAAGATCGCCGGGCGCGAACCGGGGCCGAACAACTGGCAGCGATTGGGGCGGGAGGGCGCGGCGGGCTGGACCTTGAAGCTCATGGGGATTCGGACTCCGGCAAGAATGTTGCGTCAGTTTCGCGCCCAGCGATACGGTGTTGCGCCCGGATCTGTCAATGCCGCGATGCTGCGCCGCGGCATCGCTGTTTTGCGACTGCGGCGAACCGCCCGGACTCCGACGACGCGCCGCCCACCCCAAAGCTCAGGCGTCTGTTGCGGAATCCTGCGCAGGGCGGATCCCGATCCGCCATTGGCGGGGCCGACCCCCGCGCCCCGCCAGGCAATCCCGGCGCCGCGCCCGATTCGCCGCGGCCCCGACCGCAAGGACCTATTGCAGGTCGGCGAAGGCGTCCTGCATCCGGGTCACCGCCTCGGCCACCACCGCGCGGTTGGTGGCGAAGTTGAAGCGCATGAAGCTCTCGCCGCCCTTGCCGAAGGTGGATCCGACATTGACCGCGATCCGCGCCCGCTTGCCGATCCTCTCGACGATTTCGGCGCGCTGCATGCCGGTTCCCGAAAAATCGACCCAGGCGAGATAGGTGGATTGCATCTCCATGGAGCGCACCCCGGAAATGGCGTTCAGCCCCTCGTCCAGCAGCCGCCGGTTGCCGTCGAGATAGACCAGCAGCGCGTCGAGCCACGCGGCGCCGCCCTCGTAGGCGGCGGTCGCCATCAGCACGCCCATGCGGTTGAGCGTGCTGCCGCAGGCCAGCTGCACCGCCTGAAATCGCGCCCGCAGATCCGGGTCTTCGATGATCACATGCCCGGTCAGGGCGCCGGCGATGTTGAAGGTCTTGGTGGCGGCGACGCAGGTCACCAGCCGATGCGCGATCTCCGGCGCGGCGCGGTTCATCACCATGTGGGTCGCGCCCGGATAGACCAGATCGTTGTGGATTTCGTCGGACACCAGCAGCAGGTCGTGAGTTTCGCAGAAATCCGCCAGCGCGCGCAGTTCCGCGCGCTCCCACACCCGGCCGCCGGGATTGTGCGGCGAACACAGGATCACCACCCGTTCGGTTCCGTCGAGCGACGCGGCCAGCGCCTCCAGATCAAACGCGTAGCGCCCGTCGACATTGCGCAATTCGGACGCCACGATCCGGCGGTTGTTGGCGCGGATGATCTTGTGGAAGGCGTGATAGACCGGCGTGAACACGATCACCCCGTCGCCGGGCGCGCTGTAGGCCTGGATGCACAGCGCCACCCCGGCCACCAGCCCGTGGGTCGAGGAGATCCAGTCCGCCTCCACCTCCCATCCATGGCGGGTGTTCAACCAGTTCATGATCGCCAGGCGAAACGCCCGGTCATCGCCGAAATAGCCGTGGACGCCGTGTTTGACCGCCGCCGCCAGCGCCTCGTTCACCACGGGCGGCGCGCGGAAATCCATGTCCGCGACCCACATGGGGATGCCGTCCTCGGGGCTGACGCCGTAAAGCGGCTCCATCATGTCCCATTTGGCCGAATGGGTGCCGCGCCGGTCGATGACCTCGTCGAAATCGAAATTCATGGCCTGTGTCCCTGATTTGCCCGTCGCGAAGCTAGGACGCGCCGCGCCCGGCCGCAACCGCTGTCGCGCCCCGGCGCGCGGCGTCGCATCCGGCTTGACCCGCGCCGGGGCTTCGCTTACCTCGCCCCCATGACCCTGCGCCCGATCCTGATCCATCCCGATCCCCGCCTGAAAAAGGTCTGCGATCCCATCGCCGAGGTCGATGACGCGACCCGCAAGCTGATCGACGACATGCTGGAAACCATGTATGACGCGCCGGGCGTCGGGCTCGCCGCGCCCCAGCTCGGGGTCATCCGCCGGGTGTTCGTGATGGACGTGGCCAAGGACGACGCCCCGCCCGATCCCATGGCGCTGATCAATCCCGAAATCCTGTGGCAATCCGAGGAAACCCGGGTCCATGAGGAAGGCTGCCTGTCGATCCCCGAGATCTACGAGGACGTGACCCGCCCCGCCCGGGTGCGGGTGCGCTTCGTCGATCGCGACGGCGCGACATGCGAGGCGGAATTCGACGAACTCGCCGCCATCTGCGCCCAGCACGAGATCGACCACCTCAACGGCAAGTTGTTCATCGATTATCTCGGGGCGGTGAAACGCTCGCTGATCACCGGCAAGATGAAAAAGCTCAAACGCGAGCGCGCCAAGGGCTGAATCATGACCGTGCGCCCGTTCCTGCGCTATCCGGATCCGCGCCTGCGCACCTCCTGCGCGCCGGTGATGCGCGTCGATGACGAATTGCGCGCGATCTGGACCGACATGCTCGACAGCATGTACGCCATGCCCGGCGTCGGGCTGGCGGCGCCCCAGATCGGGGTGATGCGCCGCATCGCGGTGGTGGATTGCTCCGAGACCTGCGACCAGCCGATCCGCATGGCCAATCCCGAACTGGTCTGGGCCTCGCGCGAGACCGCGACCCGCCGGGAAGGCAGCCCCAACATCCCCGGCCTGTGGGAAAGCGTGTCGCGCCCCACGGCGGTGCGGGTGCGGTTCCTCGATGACGAAGGCGCGCTGCGCGAACGCATGCTGCTTGATCTCTGGGCGGTGTCGGCGCAGCACCAGATCGACCATCTGAACGGCATGGTGTTTCTCGACCGGCTGAAACCGGTGAAGCGGCGCATGGCGCTGGACCGGATGAAAAAGCTCGCGCGGCGGGCGAAAGGCGGAGGCTGAAATGCGGCTGATCTTCATGGGCACGCCGGATTTTTCGGTCCCGGCGCTGGAGGCGCTGATCGGCGCGGGCCACGACATCGCCGCCGTCTACGCCCAGCCGGCCCGCCCTGCCGGGCGCGGGCGAAAACCGCGCCCCGGCGCGGTGCAGGCCCGCGCCGCGGCGCTGGGCCTGCCGCTGCGCCAGCCGACGGATTTCCGCGATCCGGCGACGCGCGCGGATTTCGCCGCGCTCGACGCCGAGGCTGCGGTGGTGGTGGCCTACGGGCTGATCCTGCCGGGGCCGGTGCTGGAGGCGCCGCGGCGCGGGGCCTTCAACATCCACGCCTCGCTGCTGCCGCGCTGGCGCGGCGCGGCCCCGATCCAGCGGGCGATCATGGCCGGGGATTCCGAAACCGGCGTGTGCGTGATGCGGATGGACAGGGGGCTGGACACCGGTCCGGTGCTGGCCCGCGCCGCGACCCCGATCGGGCCGCGGGACACGGCCGGGTCGCTGCATGACCGGCTTGCCGCCATGGGCGCGCGGCTGATGGTCGAGGCCTTGCCCGGGATCGAATCCGGGGCCCTGGCCGCGATCCCGCAAGGCGAGACGGGCGTGACCTGCGCCGCAAAGATCGACAAGCGCGAGGCGCGGGTGGACTGGACCCGCCCGGCGGCGGAGCTCGATCGCCGGATACGCGGGCTCAGCCCGTTCCCCGGCGCCTGGGGCGCGATCGACGGCGCGCGGGTGAAATTCCTGCTGAGCGGCCTTGCGCCGGGCGGCGGCGGCGGGGGGCGGCCCGGCGAGGTGCTGAGCGCCGGCGACGGCGTGCTGGAGGTGGCGTGCGGGGATGGCGCGCTGCGCCTGCTGCGCCTGCAACGGGCGGGCAGGGGCGCGATGGATGCGGCGACGTTCCTGCGCGGGTTTCCGCTTCAGCCCGGGACCGTGTTGACCTGAGCGCCGGCGGCGGTGCATGCGCTCTCGCGAAGCGAGAGCGCCGGGCCGTCCCCTGCGGCGGCTGCGCCGCCGCGCCCGGCCTGCGGCCGGGATGCAGATGCAAGGCATCTGCGGGGACGGCCCGGGTCGCCGACTCGGCGAACAGGGCCGTGCGGCGCTGCGGGTTGCGGGGGCGGCGGAGACCTCGGGCGATCAGGCGATGCGGCGCAGGGCCTCGCGCCGCGCGAAGGGCGTCATGCGCGCGCCGTGGTCGTCGATGAAACGCAAGACCCGGGCCGGATCGTGGATGGACAGGCTGCGCAGCCACCAGCCGACGGCCTTCTGGATGAACCGGTCGTGGTCCTCGACATAGCGCTCCGCCCAGCCCAGCACCCGTTCGCGCCGGGCCTGATCCTCGGGCTTGAGGTTGCGCCCCCTGGCCCAGGGCAGGGTGAAGACCAGCGCCGCGCGCCTGGTCCACATCGAAGGCGCGGCGGTCCAGGCTTCGAGTTCATCCAGCCGTGCGGGATGCGCCGACAGCCGCCGCGATCCCGCCGCGGCGGCGTGGTCGGCGACGGCCCAGCCATCGAAATCCCCGACCCATGACGCGATCAGCGCCCAGACCTCGCCGTCATCGCGAATCCGCGCCTGGGTGAGCAGCTTGGCGGCGGCGATCCGCGCCTCGAACACGTCGCTGTCCCAGAGCCCGCGCGCCAGCGTCGCGCGGGCCGGAACCTCGCCGGCGCCAAGCGATTTCGCCGCCGCGCGCCAGTCCCGGCACAGCGCGTCGATCTGCGGATTGGCGACCCCGAGGCAGCGTCGCGCGGTCTTGTGATAGGCGGCCATCTGCGCCGCCTTTTCCGGGACGCCCAGGGCGGCGAGCGCGGCAAGCGCGGCCTGGCGGTCGGGCAGGATCATGGGCGCGCTTCCCCCGGACGGTTTCGACCATGGCGCAGGCTCAGCCCTGCCGGGTCATGATGATGCGGTTGCGCACCTTGCCCAGCCGCCGCGTGCCGTGGAGGCGACCGTTCTCGATCCAGTATTCCACCGTCGCCGAGCCCTTGCGCACCCGCAGCCGCCCGTCCTCGCCGATGACCCCGCGTCGCGTGAAGGCGGTGGCGTCGGGGTTGAAGCCGGGGCCGTGCGCGTCGAACATCACCGCGGTGCCCGAGGATTCAACCTGCAGCACATAGAGGTCATGGCACACCCGCCCGTCCCAGGCGCCGCCGCCCCACTTGCCCAGAAACGCCGTCATCGCCTTGGGCACGTCGGCGCGCGGCTTGGCGATCCTGGGCTGCACATAGGGATCGACGGTGTAGCAATCGGGCTGGATCAGCTTTGAATCCAACGTCGCGGTCTTCTTCGCGACCCCGCCGCCGCAGCCCGCCACGAGCGCCGCAAGTAGAAGAAAGATCTTCGATTTCATCGTGTTGTCCTGCAAGCGGCGTGTTGTCCGCCTGTCCGCCTGTTTCCTGCCTGCGCGCAGCTTACTCCACTGTCACCGATTTCGCCAGATTGCGCGGCTGGTCCACGTCCTTGCCCAGCGCCGCGGCGGCGAAATAGGCCAGTTGCTGGGCCGGCGCGGCGTAGACGATGGGGGCGATGAAGGGGTCGCAATCGGGCATGCGCACCACGCGCGAGACGCCCTCGCCGGCGATTCGCGCGCCCTCGGCATCGGTGATCAGGATGATGCTGCCATTGCGCGCCATGACCTCCTGCATGTTGGAGACGGTCTTTTCGAACAGCGCGTCGCGCGGCGCCATCACCACCACCGGCACGTCGGGGTCGACCAGCGCGATGGGGCCGTGCTTGAGTTCGCCCGAGGCGTAGCCCTCGGCGTGGATATAGCTGATCTCCTTGAGCTTCAGCGCGCCTTCCAGCGCCAGCGGGAACATGGCGCCGCGCCCCAGATACAGCACGTCGCGGGCCTGCGATATCTGCAGCGCCGCCGCCTTGACCTCGGCCTCCATGTTCAGCGCCTCGGCGATCTTGCGCGGGGTTTCCGACAGCGCCCTGACCAGCCGCGCCTCCTCGGCCGCGTCGAGGCGCCCGCGCTGGCGCCCGGCGAGGATCGCCAGCGTCGCCAGCGTCACCAGCTGGCTGGTGAACGCCTTGGTCGAGGCGACGCCGATTTCCGGCCCGGCGAGGATCGGCAGCACCAGATCCGATTGCCGCGCGATCGAGCTTTCGGTGACGTTGACCACCGAAATCACGTGCTTGACCAGCGGCGCCGCGTAGTTGAGCGCCGCCAGCGTGTCCGCGGTCTCGCCCGACTGGCTGACGAAGATCGCCGCGTCGCGCGCGCTCAGCGGCGGCTCGCGGTAGCGGAATTCCGAGGCGACGTCGATTTCCACCGGGATGCCGGCCAGCCGTTCGAACCAGTATTTGGCCACGTGGCAGGCGTAATGGGCGGTGCCGCAGGCCACCAGCACCAGCCGGTCAAGCGCGGCGAAATCGATCGCCTCCGCCGGGCTCTGCACCGCGGTGCGTTCATTGTTGAGGTATTGCGCCACGGCGTAGGCGATCACGGTGGGCTGTTCGTGGATCTCCTTGGCCATGAAATGCTTGTATTCGCCCTTCTCGGCCAGCACCGAATTCACCGCCACGGTGCGGATGGGGCGGTTGGCCCGTTCGCCGGCCTGGTTGCGGATCTCGGCCCCGGCGCGGGTGACCACGGCGCAGTCGCCTTCCTCGAGATAGGTGACGCGGGCGGTCAGCGGGGCCAGCGCGAAGGCGTCTGAGCCCACATACATTTCGCCGTCCCCATGGCCGATGGCCAGCGGTGAGCCGCGCCGCGCGGCCACCATCAGATCCTCCTCGCCGTCAAACAGGAAGCACAGCGCGAAGGCGCCTTCGAGATCGGCGAGCGTGGCGATCGCCGCCGCCGCCGGGTCGAGGCCGCGATCCAGATAGCGTTCGCACAGATGCACCACGGTTTCGGTGTCGGTCTGGGTCTGGAACGCGTAGCCGTCGGATTCGAGGCTCTGGCGCAATTCGCGGAAATTCTCGATGATGCCGTTATGGACAACCGCCACCCGTTGCGCCGCGTGCGGGTGGGCGTTGGCGGTGGTGGCGGCGCCATGGGTGGCCCAGCGCGTGTGGCCGATGCCGATGGTCCCGGCGATGGGGTCGCGATCAAGCAGCGCCGCCAGTTCCGACAGCTTGCCGGTGGCGCGCCGCCGGTCCAGCGCCCCGTCATGCACCGTCGCCAGCCCGGCGCTGTCATAGCCGCGATATTCGAGCCGCTGCAGGGCGTCGAGGATCAGCGGCGCCGCGTCCCGCGTCCCGAGAATGCCGACAATGCCGCACATGATAGGTCTCCCTGTTTCAGGATTCGCCCTTGGCGCGGGCCTTCTTCGCGGCGTCGAGCCGTTCGCGGAACACCCGCGCCAGCCCGGGCTTGATCACCTGGCGCCCGCGCGCCAGCACCAGCGCGTCGCCGGGCACGTCCTCGGTCAGCGTCGATCCGGCGGCCACCAGCGCGCCGTCGCCGATGCTGACCGGCGCCACCAGCGCCGAATTCGAGCCGATGAACGCGCCGGCGCCGATCTCGGTGCGGTGCTTCAGATAGCCGTCGTAGTTGCAGGTGATGGTCCCGGCGCCGAGATTGGCGCGGGCGCCCACATGGGCGTCGCCCACATAGCTCAGATGGCTGACTTTGGCGCCCTCGTCCAGAACCGCGTTCTTGACCTCGACGAAATTGCCCACCTTCGCCGAGGGGCCGATCTCCGCCCCCGGGCGCAGCCGCGCATAGGGGCCGACGATCGCGCCCGCCGAAACGTGGCAGCCCTCCAGATGCGAGAACGCCCGGATTTCCGCCCCGGTTTCAATGGTGACGCCGGGGCCGAACACCACGTTGGGCTCGATCAGCGCATCGCGCCCCACATGGGTGTCGCGGGCGAAGAACACCGTGTCGGGGGCGACCAGCGTGACGCCGGTCTCCAGCGCCTCGGCGCGGGCGCGGCGCTGGAACGCCGCCTCGACCGCCGCCAGCTCGGCGCGGGAATTGACGCCGATGGTCTCGGATTCCGGGCATTCCACCACCTCGGCGCGCAACCCGTCGGCGCGGGCCAGCCCGATCAGGTCGGTGAGATAGTGTTCGCCCTTGGCGTTGTCGTTGCCGATGCGCGCCACCAGCCCGGCGAAGCGCGCGCCGTCGATGCACATCACCCCGGAATTGCACAGCGTCACCGCCAGTTCGTCGGGCGTGGCCTCCCTGGCCTCGACGATGCGGTCAAGCCCGCCGTCACCGTCAAGGATCAGTCGCCCGTAGCCCCCCGGCGCCGCGGCGCGAAACCCCAGCACCACGGCGCTTGCGCCCGCGTCCCGTCGCGCGGCCATGGCGTGCAGGGTCGCGGCGCCGATCAGCGGCGTGTCGCCGTAGAGCACGAACACGTCGCCGGAAAACCCGTCCAGCGCCGGGCAGGCCTGCGCCGCGGCGTGGCCGGTGCCGAGCTGGTCCCGCTGGATGACGATGACCGCGTCGGGGTCCATGTCATGGGCGGCGGCGCGCACCGCCGCGGCGCCGTGGCCCGCCACCACCACCACCTTCACCGGGTCGAGCGCGCCGGCCGCGCCCATCACGTGATGCAGCAGCGGCGCCGCGCCCACGCGGTGCAGGGTCTTGGGCAAATCGGATTTCATCCGCGTGCCCATGCCGGCGGCGAGGATGATCGCGGCGGCGGGGCGCCTGGCGGATCTGGCGGCGGGGGCGCCCGCGGGCGCGCCTGATTCTGCTCGACTTGTCATGGAGAGCCTCATACCACCGGAAACAGAGGACAAAAAAGGCGGATCGGCGACATAAGACCTCAGAACTTGTTACCAATCGTTGCGAGGCTGGGTGATTTTTCGGATTTGGCGGGCGAGGGACGGGACGCTTCATGACGCAAGACCCAAGACGCGGCGCGGTTTTCGATCTCGACGGCACGCTTGCGGACACCAGCGGCGACCTGATCGCCGCCGCCAACGCGGCGCTGGCCGAATCCGGGATCGGGCGCGGGGATGGGGCGCTTGACCCGGCGCGCGACCAGGGCGTCGCCGGGCGCGGCGCCCGGGCGCTGCTGACGCTGGGGCTCGCGCGGGCCGGGCGGGTCGGCGATGTCGAGGCGGATCTCGCCGTTCTGACGCCGCGGTTCCTCGCGCGCTACGAGGCCGGGATCGCCGAACGCTCGCGCCTGTTCCCGGGCGCGCTCGCCTGCCTCGACATGCTGGCGGAGTCGGGCTGGGCGCTGGCGGTCTGCACCAACAAGCCGGAGCGGCTGGCGCATCTGCTGCTGGAGGCGCTGGGCGTGCGCGACCGCTTCGCGGCGCTGCTGGGGTCGGATACGCTGACGGTGCGAAAACCCGATCCGCGGCATCTGTGGGAATCGGTGGCGCGGGCGGGGGCCGCGCGGGGGGCTTCGGCGCTGATCGGCGACACGGCGACCGACCGCCTGACCGCGCAGAACGCCGGCATGCCCTGCGTGCTGATGGATTTCGGCCTGTCGGCGGACGACCCGGCGGCGCTGGCGCCCGAGGCGGTGATCACCGATTTCGCCGATCTGCCGGGGGTCCTGCGCGGGCTGATCCCCGATCGGGACGGCGACGGCGCGGCGGCGAACATATCCCCTTGACCCGCCTCGCGGCGCCCCATATAGACCAGCGCACCGGGCGGTTAGCTCAGTTGGTAGAGCACAGTGTTCACATCGCTGGGGTCACTGGTTCGAACCCAGTACCGCCCACCAAACATTCCCCCAAGACGCCGAATCCCGAAAAGCCGCCTTCCCGGAACGTCGCCGGACTCCGCCGGCCGTCTGCGCCAGGCGCCCCGCGGCGATCCCGGCCCGCCGCCGGTTGGATCCGGCGCATGGGCGATCGCCCCTATCGGTCGATCTTGGTCGACAGGATCACCGGGGACATGGTTTCGTCGATGCCTTCCAGGCCGCCGATCCGGTCGATCGTCGCGTCCAGCTTCGCCATCGACGCGGCCGAAATCACCGCGGCCAGATCAAATGCGCCGCTGATCGAATGCAGCGACGTCACCTGCGCGACGTCGCCCAGGGATCTTTCGAGATCGGCGCGAAGGTTTCGCGGCGCCCGGTGGGGGGGCTGCGCCGTCATCACCGCCTTCGACTTTCCCGGCGCCCCGTGGCGCCGGAACGCGGCGCTGGCGCTGGTCTGCGGCGATCCGGTGATCTGGAAGCCGTCGGAAAAGACTCCGCTGGCGGCGCTGGCCACGCAAAAGATCTGCGACCGCGCGCCGGCGCGGTTCGGCGATGCGCCAAAGGGCCGAAGGGCCTGATCCAGACCGTGATCGGCGATCGGGACGCGGGCGCGGCGCTGACCGGTTCGCGCGGCGTGGCGATCGTGTTTTCCGCCCTGGGCGCCAAGCAGACCGCGATCGCCTGGACCACCGCCGGTTCGGTGGCGGCGGTGGTCGAGATGGTGCGCGACGGCGTCCTGTCCGATCGGGGGGGTCTCAAGCAGGAAGACATCCCGCTTTCGGATTTTCTCGCCACCCAAACCGGCGGGCTGTTCGCTTGAGGCCCGGGCGGCCCCGCCGCGCGAGCGGTTTTGCGCCATGCCCCCCCCCCCCCGAATGCCCCCCCCCGAATGCCCCCTCTGAATGCGATCCGCCGGTCGATCCGGCGGTCTCGAGGGGCGAATCTGACGCGATCCGAAAATGCGACGTTGCGTCCGGCCGCCATTGAAGCGACGTTGACGGCGCGCCCGGCATGGCCGGCCGGTGCGGGAGTCCCGTGTCGGGGCAGGGGATGAAGAACCAATGAACAAGGCATGGGGCGGCATCGTCCCGTCGAGAGGACGGCGTTTCGTCAAGATGCAGGGGCTGCGCAATCATTTCGCCATCGTCGACGCCCGGCAGGCGCCGTACCGCCCGACGACGGCCGAAATCGTTCGGATCTGCGATGTCCAGACCGGAATCGGCGCGGATCAGCTGCTGGTGGTGGAGCCGCCGAGCAGGGCCGGCGCCGCCGCCGGCGCCCTTGCCTTCATGCGGATCATCAATATCGACGGGCGCGATGCGGAGGCCTGCGGCAACGCAACGCGCTGCGTCGCCTGGCTGCTGCTGGAAGAAACCGGCGCGGACGACATCATCCTGGAAACCCTGGCCGGGCCGCTGCCATGCCGGCGCGCGGCCGAAAAAACCGTCAGCGTGGGGATGGGCGGCATCTCGACCGACTGGGCGGCGATCCCGTTGGCGGCGCCCGTGGACACGATGAACCTGCCGGTGGCAAGCGGGCCGCTGCGCAATGGCGTCGCCCTGAACATCGGCAATCCGCATGCGGTGTTTTTCGTCGATGATCTGGACGCGGTCGACATGGCCAGACACGCCCACGCGATCCAGAACGACCCGCTGTTTCCCCAGAAGGTCAATGTCGGGGCGGCGCAGCTTGTCAGCGAAGACCGCATCCGGCTTTCGGTCTATGAACGCCCGGGCATCCTGACGGCGGCCTGCGGCAGCGGCGCCTGCGTGGCCACCCGCGCCGCCCGGCTGCTGGGGCTGACGCGGGCGGCGAAGGTCAGGGTGGAAATGGCCGCCGGATCGGTGGAGATCGAGATGCTTGAAAACAACGGCGCCGTCATGACCGGGCCGGTGGATTTCTGTTTCAGCGGCGCGTTGTCCGGCCTGGAAGGACAGTGCGGATGAGCGAGCCCATGATCACGATCGACCACGTCTGCAAGACCTACCATATCAAGACTCGCGCCGAACCGGTGCGCGCGCTGGACGACGTCACCAACCATGTCGACCGGGGCGAGGTGGTGGTGATCATCGGACCCTCCGGTTCGGGCAAGTCCACATTGCTGCGTTCGCTCAACGGGCTGCAGAAGGTCGACAGCGGCTCGATCACCGTTGACGGGGTCGAGATCACCGACGGGAAGGCCGATCTGAACAAGCTGCGCGCCAAGGTCGGCATGGTGTTCCAGCATTTCAACCTGTTCAACCACAAGACCACGCTGGAAAACATCGTGCTGCCGCAGATGGTGGTGCTCAAGCGGTCCCGGCAGGAGGCCGAGCAGATCGCCCGCGACCTGCTGGCCAAGGTCGGCATACCCGATCTGACCGGCAACTACCCCTCGATGCTGTCGGGGGGACAGCAGCAGCGGGTGGCGATCGCGCGGTCGCTGGCGATGAACCCCAGGGTGATGCTGTTTGACGAGGCCACCTCGGCGCTGGACCCGGAAACCGTCGGCGGGGTGCTGGAATTGATGCGCGAGCTGGCCGCCGAGGGCATGACCATGGCGGTGGTGACCCACGAGATGGGATTCGCGCGCGAGGCCGCCGACCGGATGATATTCATGGATGCGGGCGCGGTGGTGGAGGAAAACGCGCCGGACGCGTTTTTCGACGATCCGCAATCCGAGCGGGCCAGGGAATTCCTGCGCCAGATACTCTGAAACACCTGACGACGACATCTCGGAAATCATGGAGGAAAAGATGAGATTGAAAACCACATTCGCAGCGGCGGTCGCCGGACTTTGCGCAGCCCTGGCCGCGACCGTCTCGCTCGCCCAGGAATCGACGATGGAGAAAATCGTTCGCACCGGCAAGATCAGCATCGCCGTGCAGACCCAGGGCCCGCCGGTCAGTTTCATCGACAGGAACGGCGAGCGGACCGGCCTTGCCATCGAAATCGCCCAGATGATGGCCGATGACATGGGGCTGGAGCTGGTGATCCAGGATTACGACTGGAAAGGCCTGATCCCGGCGCTGCTGACCGGCAAGGCCGATTTCATCGCCGCCGACATGACCCCGACCGCCAAGCGCAGCCTGCAGATCACCTTCACCGAGCCGGTGTTCTACGCCGAGATCATCGCCTTTTCCAAGGCGGATTCCGGCCTGAATTCATGGGCGGACCTGAATGCCGACGGCATGTCGGTCGCGGCGACGCAAGCGTCGTCCTACGCCGATGCGGCGCGCAAGAGCCTGCCCAAGGCCGAGCTGAAGGAATATTCCGGCGGCACGGCGCAGGCGGTTCAGGCGGTCGTCGCCGGACGCGCGACCGGCGGGGTTTCGGACCGGGCGACGTTCTCGGGCTTCATGAACTCGATCGAGGGGCTGAAGGTGCTGGACGGCACGCTGAACCGCGAACCGCTTGGTTTCGCCACCCGCCCCGATTCCCTGCATCTGCTGCGGTCGCTGGACAACTACATGCGTCTGATCCGCGCCGATGGACGCCTGGAGGAAAAGCTGGACTACTGGTGGAACTCCACCGCGTGGGAGGCCGACCACAAGTAAGCCCTTGGGCGCCGCGGCCAGACCCGCTGGCCGCGGCGCCGGATCTTCAGAACGCCCCCAGAATCGCCCCCCGAAACGCACCCCGAATCGCCCCCCGAAACGCAGGACGGTGACGCCGCCATGGAATGGCTCCAGCACTATTTCAATTTTCGCCTCGTCTGGCAGTATTCGGATGTGTTCGCGCAAGGCGTTTTCCAGACCCTTTGGCTGTCCGCCGTCGTCCTGATCCTGTCGCTGATCTTCGGCACGATGGTGGCGCTGGCGCGGATGTCCGCGGTGGCGCTGATCTGGCGACCCGTGGCCGGCTACATCCAGTTCATCCGCTCGACGCCGCTGCTGATCCAGATCTACCTGATCTACTACGGACTGCCCGCGCTGCTGCCCATCGGCAATTTCTTTGACGAGACCGAAACCGCCATCATGGCGCTGACCATCCACACCTCGCCCTATATGGGCGAGATCATCCGCGCCGGCATCGAATCCATTTCGCGCGGTCAGGCCGAGGGCGCGCTGTCGGTCGGGATGACGCCGCGCCAGACCATGTTCCACATCATCCTGCCCCAGGCGCTGGCCAATGTGATGCCGCCCCTGCTGGGTCAGACCGCGGTGCTGATCAAGGACACGTCGCTGTTCAGCATCATCGCGGTGTTCGAACTGATGGGGGCGGGGCTGCGGATGTTTTCGGAAACGGTGATATCCACCGAAAGCTATGTCACCACCGCGGTGCTGTATCTGGCGATCTATGCGCTGATGCTGGTGATCTCGGGCGTTCTGCAACGCAAGCTGGGCGGTTCGGCCTGGCGGGCCAACTAGGGGCGCGGGCATGGACTGGGTTCTGAAGAAATGGGCGATCGTCGACAGCCTCGGCCCGTTCCTGTTCAAGGGGCTGTGGGTGACGTTCGAGATTTCGATTCTGGCGATTTTCCTCGGGTCGGCGCTGGGGTTCGTCCTGGGCGTGTCCAAGACGCTGGACGTCCGGCCGGTGAACTGGGCGATCAACGGCTATCTGCACATCCTGCGCGGATCGCCCTATCTGGTGCAGCTCTACATCATCTTCTTCGTGCTGCCGTCGCTGGACGTTTCCTGGCTCAAGTTCGACAGCTTCACCGCGGCGATCGTGTCGCTGTCGCTCTACACCTCCAGCTACGTCACCGAGATCGTCGCCTCGGCCATCGTCGCCGTGCCAAACGGGCAGGCCGAGGCGGCGCGATCGACCGGCATGAGCAAGGCGCAGACCTATCTGCACGTGGTGATCCCGCAGGCGCTGAAACTGGCGATCCCGCCCATGGCCAGCGTCTATGTGATCGTGATCAAGAGCACCGCCATCCTGTCGGTGATCGGGGTGGCCGAACTGACCCGCCAGGGCGAGGTCGCCATCATGCGCATGCCCGGCGACATCATGTTCATCTATCTGCTGGTGGCGCTGTTCTATTTTTTCTATTGCTACCCGGTCCTGCGGTTTTCCAAATGGGCGGAGACCCGGTTCGGGTCGATCGGCAGCCCCGAGCCATGAGCCCCCGGCCCCCGCAGGCGCGGCGCCGCGGCAGCGCGCGCCCCGCGGCCGTTCAGGGCGCCCAGTTCAGGAAATTGGCGATCAGGCGCAGGCCGGTGCGCTGACTTTTCTCGGGGTGAAACTGCGTGCCCACCATGTTGTCGCGGCCAACCGCCGCCGTCACCATCTCGCCGTAGTCGACATGGGCGAGCCGGTGTTCGGGCCGGCGCGGGCGCAGGTGATACGAATGCACGAAATAGGCGTGGGCGCCCGGCTCGATCCCGGCCAGCACCGGGTGATCCGCGGTCACGACCAATTCGTTCCAGCCCATATGCGGGATCTTCAGGCCCGGATCGTTGGGGGCGAGGCGCACCACCTCGCCGGGGATCCAGCCGAAGCCGTCGGTGGGGCCGTGCTCCTCGCCCGAACTGGCCATCAGCTGCATGCCGACGCAGATCCCGAGAAACGGCGCCCCGGCCCTGACCTTTTCGACGATGGCCTCGCGCAGGCCGGGGCGGGCGCGCAGCCCGGCCATGCAGTCGGCGAAGGCGCCGACGCCGGGCAGCACGATGCGGTCGGCGCGGCGCAGGGCCTCGGCCTCGCTGGTGACAAGAATGTCGCCGCCGGTCTCGCCCGCCATGCGCTGGAACGCCTTTTCCGCGGAGCGCAGGTTGCCCGAGCCGTAATCGACGATGGCGGTGAGCCCTGCCGCCATTACAGCGCGCCCTTGGTCGAGGGGATGGCGTCGGCCTTGCGCGGGTCGATCTCCACCGCCTCGCGCAGCGCCCGCGCCACCGCCTTGAACGCCGCCTCGACGATGTGGTGCGAATTCAGCCCGTCAAGCTTTTCCACATGCAGCGTGACGCCGCCATTCATCGCCAGGGCGGTGAAGAATTCGCGCGCCAGCTCGGTGTCGAAGGTTCCGATCTTTTGCGTCGGCAGGTCCAGCTTCCACACCAGAAAGGGGCGCCCCGACAGGTCCAGGGCCGCGCGCACCAGCGCCTCGTCCATGGGCAGCAGGCAGGCGCCGTAGCGGCGGATGCCGCGCTTGTCGCCCAGCGCCGCGCGCAGCGCCTGGCCAAGCGCGATGCCCACGTCCTCGACCGTGTGGTGATCGTCGACATGCAGATCGCCGCTGGCGCGCACCTTCATGTCGATCAGCGCGTGGCGCGCCAGCTGGTCCAGCATGTGATCGAAGAACCCGACGCCGGTGGCGTTGTCATGGATGCCGGTTCCGTCGAGGTCGATGGTCACGGCGATGTCGGTCTCGGCGGTCTTGCGGGTGAGCGAGGCTGTGCGCATGGGAGGTCTCCGGATTGCCGGGGGCGGTTATAGCCGTGCGCGCGCAGCGGCGCCAGAGGCGGCTACGGGATCAGGATGGCGCGGAAATCATTGACATTGGTCAGGGTCGGGCCGGTGACCACCAGATCGCCCAGCGCCGCGAAAAACGAATAGGCGTCGTTGTCGTCGAGGAATTTGCGCGGGTCCAGCCCCCTGGCGGCGGCGCGCGTCAGGGTGTCCGGGGCGATGATCGCGCCGGCGTTGGTCTCGACCCCGTCGATGCCGTCGGTGTCGCAGGCGATGGCGTGGATGTTTCCGCCCGCCAGATCCGGGCCCAGCGCCACCGCCAGCGCCAGCAGAAATTCGGCGTTGCGCCCGCCGCGCCCCCGGCCGCGCACGCTCACCGTGGTCTCGCCGCCCGAAAGCAGCGCGCAGGGGCGGGGCGCGGGCTGGCCGCGGCGCAGGACCTGGCGCGCGATCCCGGCCATGACCTGCGCGACCTCGCGCGCCTCGCCCTCGATGGAATCGCCCAGGATCACCGGCGCGAAGCCGCCGGCGCGCGCGGCGGTCGCCCCCGCCTCCAGCGCCATCTGCGGGGTGGCGATCAGGCGCAGCTCGCCGGGTGCGCCGGCGGGCGCCGGGCCGGGGGCGCGCAGGGCGGCCAGCGCGCCGTCAGGCGCCGCGAGGCCGCGTCGCCGGAGAATGGCCTCGGGCGCCTCGCCGGGACCCGGAAACACCGTCGGTCCGGAGCCGATCACCGCCGGATCGTCGCCCGGCACGTCCGAGATCAGATAGGTGATCAGCCGGGCCGGGGCCGCCGCCTGCGCCAGCCGCCCGCCCTTGATCGCCGACAGCGCCTGGCGCACCCGGTTCATCTCGTCGATCGGCGCGCCCGAGCGCAGCAGCGCCTTTGACAGCGCCTGCTTGTCGGCGAGCGTCACCCCCGGCGCCGGCAGGCTCAGCAGCGCCGAGGCCCCGCCCGAGATCAGCGCCACCACCAGATCGTCGGGCCCCGCCGCCTCGGCCATGGCGAGGATGCGCCGCGCCGCCATGACCCCGGCTTCGTCCGGGGTCGGATGCGCGGCCTCGACCACCTCCACCGAGCGGGTCCTGGCGCCATGGCCGTAGCGCGTCACCACCAGCCCCACGGGAAAGCGCCGGGAATGGGCGCGCCATGCGGTCTCGAACGCCGCCGCCATGCGCGCCGCGCCCTTGCCGGCGCCGAGCACCAGGCAGCGGCCCTCGGGGACCGGGGGCAGGGGGTCGAAGCGGCCCTCGGGACCCGAGGCCTCCAGCGCCGCGTCGAACATCTTCTTCAGCAGGGCGGCGGGCTCGGGGGCGGGCTCGGCTGGCGATTGGGGCATGAGCGCGGCTCCGGCTCGAAAAAACCAGCGTCACTCAAGCCGGGTGGCGCGGGCGGCGTCAAGCGCATATATGGAACGCGATCGGGGCCCGGCCCGCGGCGCCGTGCGATCCATAAGCGGCGCCCCCCCACGGGAAAAGCGAGACGGCATGAGCGAGACAAACCAGAATCCCGGCTGGCACGGCACCACCATCATCGGCGTGCGCAAGGGCGGGCGCGTGGTGGTGGCGGGCGACGGGCAGGTCAGCCTCGGCAACACCGTCATCAAGGGCAGCGCACGAAAAGTGCGCCGGCTGGCCCCGAAATCCGATGCCGGCGCCGAGGTGGTGGCGGGCTTCGCCGGATCGACCGCCGACGCCTTCACGCTGCTGGAACGCCTCGAGGCCAAGCTCGAGGCCAGCCCCGGGCAACTGGCGCGCGCCTGCGTGGATCTGGCCAAGGACTGGCGCACCGACAAGTATCTGCGCAATCTCGAGGCCATGCTGATCGTCACCGACGGCGCCGACCTGTTCGTGATCACCGGCGCCGGCGACGTGCTGGCGCCCGAACACGACGTGGCCGCCATCGGCTCGGGCGGCAATTTCGCGCTGGCCGCGGCGCGCGCCCTGATGGACAGCGATCTCGACGCCGAAACCGTGGCCCGCAAGGCCATGGCCATCGCCGCCGAGATCTGCGT
>NZ_JBWOMN010000143.1:0-7916 GCF_056449545.1 Oceanicella sp.
GGGGCTCCTGGGCGGCGGTGCGCTCGGGCATGGCGGCGGCCCGGGCGGCGGCGATCGCGGCGCGGCCTCCGCCCCCGGATCGCCGTCGCGCGCGGGGGGCGGCGATCCGGCGATCGCCGCGGGCTTCGCGCCCGCCGGGACCGTGGCCCCGTTTCCGGGAGCGGCCTTTCCCGCCGCGCAGACCCGCGCGCCGGCGCACGCCTACGCGCCCCCGGGCGGCGTCGCGCCCGCCGGCGCCGATCCCGGGGCGCTCGCCGCGCAGGTGCGTCCGCTGGTCGGGGTCACGCTCGCGGACATGGAGCGCGAATTCATCGAGGCCACCATCGCCGCCTGCGACGGCTCGATCCCCAAGGCGGCGCGGATGCTGGATGTCAGCCCCTCGACGCTGTATCGCAAGCGCGACGCCTGGGCCAAGGCCAAGGCCCGGGCCTGAGGTCGGGCGCGCCGAAAGCCGCGCCAAACCGTGGCCAAAGCCGATTCATGCCGCCGATCCGGGGCAAAACCCCGCCCGGCGCGCGGCTTGGGCCGATCCCGGCTTGCCATGGACGCGTTTTCGTTAGACCGTGACGGCTCCGACAGCCAATTCGACGCGTCGTTCGAAATCGGCAACTCAATGCCGGGGACCGATCGCCAAGACCCGGCCCCGTCCCGTCCACAGGAAGAGGATATCTCATGCTTCGCCGAGTCCTGATCGCCGCCGCAGCCGCGCTGAGCGCAGCCGCGCTGCAGGCCGCCGAACTCAAGCCAGCCGTGGTCTATGACCTTGGCGGCAAATACGACAAGTCGTTCAACGAATCCGCCCATACCGGCGCGGTGAATTTCGAAAAGGACACCGGCGTCAAGTTCGCGGATTTCGAAATCCAGAACGACGCCCAGCGCGAACAGGCGCTGCGCCGCTTCGCCCAGAAAGGCTACAACCCGATCATCGCCATCGGCTTTTCCCAGGCCGCCGCGGTGGAAAAGGTGGCCAGGGAATTCCCCGACAGCAATTTCGGCATCGTCGACATGGTGGTGGACCTGCCCAATGTGCGCTCGATCCTGTTCAAGGAACATGAAGGGTCGTATCTGGTCGGCATGATGGCGGCCCTGGCCTCGAAAACCGGCAAGGTCGGCTTCGTCGGCGGCATGGACATCCCGCTGATCCGCAAGTTCGCCTGCGGCTACGCGGGCGGGGCCAAGGCGGCGGGCGCCACCGAGGTGTTCCAGAACATGACCGGCACCACCGGCGCCGCGTGGAATGACCCGGTGCGCGGGGGCGAGCTGGCGAAATCGCAGTTCGCCCAGGGCGCGGACGTGGTCTATCACGCCGCCGGGGGCACCGGCATCGGGGTCATCCAGGCCGCCGCCGACGCCGGCAAGCTGGCGATCGGCGTCGACAGCAACCAGAACGGCATGCAGCCCGGTTCGGTGCTGACCTCCATGCTCAAGCGCGTCGACATCGCCGTCTACAAGGCCTTCAAGGACGTGCAGGACGACAACTGGTCGGCCGGCTTCGCGGTGCTCGGGCTTGCCGAGGGCGGCGTCGGCTACGCCATGGACGACAACAACAAGGACCTGGTGACGCCCGAGATGCGCGCCGCCGTCGAGGCCGCCGCGGCCAAGATCGTCGCCGGCGACATCGTGGTGCATGACTACATGGCCGACAGCGCCTGCCCCTACTGAGCGCCTGACGCCTGAATTTCGCGCGGGCGCCGGCAACGGCGCCCGCGCAACTTTTTGTTGCATTCCGCACAGAAATATTTATCGTTTGGTAAAATAAAAGCCGACAACCAAGCGATTCCCACGGGAGGGACCCATGCTGAAACTCGCCTCTGCCGTCATGGCGGCCAGCGCCGCGCTTGTCGTCGCGGCGCTGGCCGATCCGGCCATCGTCTATTCCACCGGCGGCAAATTCGACAAGAGTTTCAACGAGGGCGCCTGGAACGGCGCCAAGGCCTGGGCCAAGGCCGCCGGCGGCAAGTTCGCCGAATTCCAGATCGACAGCCCGGCGCAATCCGAACAGGCGCTGCGCAATTTCGCCCGCAAGGGCTATTCGCCCATCGTCGCCATCGGTTTCACCCATGCCAATGCGCTGGCCAAGGTGGCCCCGGAATTCCCCGACGCGAAATTCACCATCATCGACATGGTGGTGGACGCCCCGAACGTGCAGTCAATCGTCTATCGCGAACATGAGGGCGGCTATCTGGTCGGGGTCATCGCCGCGATGAAGACCCGGACCGGCAAGATCGGCTTCGTGGGCGGCATGGACATTCCGCTGATCCGCAAATTCGCCTGCGGCTACGCGCAGGGCGCCAAGGCCACCGACCCGAAGACCGAGGTGCTGGTCGCCATGACCGGCGACACCCCCGCCGCCTGGTCCGACCCGGTGCGCGGCGGCGAGATCGCCAAAAGCCAGATCGCCGAGGGCGCCGACATCGTCATGCAGGCGGCGGGCGGCACCGGCATCGGCGTGCTGCAGGCGGCGGCGGATAACGGCGCGCTGGGCATCGGCGCCGATTCAAACCAGAACGGGCTGCATCCGGGCAAGGTGCTGACCACCATGCTCAAGCGCGTCGACGTGGCGGTCGAACGGGTGTTCGCGCAAGGCGGCTGGCAGCCGGGCATCCAGTCGCTCGGGGTCAAGGAGGGCGGCATCGGCTGGGCGCTCGACGCCAACAACCGCGCGCTGATCACGCCGGAGATCGAGGCCGCCGCCACCGTGGTGTCGGGGATGATCGCGGCGGGGAGCATAAAGGTCCATGACAGGTCCATCGACGGCAAGTGCCCGGTCGAATGACCGCCGTGACGCCCGATCCGGGGGCGGGCGCGGCGCGCGGGTTCAGGATCCGCGCGCTGGGCGAAATCGCGCTCCGCTGCGCCGATCTCGCGGCGATGACCGCCTTTTACCGCGACGTGATCGGGCTCGAGATCCTCGCGGATCGCGGCGGCCCGGAAGCCGGCGCCATCCGGTTTTTCCGGATCGCCGAGGGCCATGCCGGGCATGCCGCGGTGCTCGCCCTGTTCGAGAGCCGCGAATCCCCGGCGACCGGCGCGCGATCCTCGCTGCACCACATCGCGCTCAGCCTCGGCCATGCGGAGCAGGACGCGGCGATCGCCTGGTTCGAACGCATTGGCCAACCCTGCCGGATCGAACATTTCGACTGGATCGGCTGGCGCGGCGTGTTCGTGCAGGATCCAGAGGGCAACACGGTTGAACTTGTCGCCGCCACCGGCGACGCACAGCGGGAGGCGACAGCATGACGGCCCCGGCCATCGAACTGATCGGCGTGGACAAGAGCTTCGGCCCGGTCCGCGCCAACCACGACATCCACCTGACCGTGGACAAGGGCGCCATCCACGGGGTCATCGGCGAGAACGGCGCCGGGAAATCGACGCTGATGTCGATCCTCTACGGGTTCTATCAGGCGGATCGCGGCGAAATCCGCATCGACGGCAAGGCGGTGAAGATCCCCGACAGCCTGGCGGCGATCGATCTGGGCATCGGCATGGTGCATCAGCATTTCATGCTGGTGGAACCGTTCACGGTGCTGGAAAACGTCATGCTCGGGGTCGAGGGCGGGGCCATGCTCAAGCAGGGCATCGCCCATGCCCGCGCCGAACTGGTGCGCCTGGAAAAGGAATACGACCTGCGCGTGGATCCCGACGCGGTGGTCGGCGATCTGCCCGTGGGCCTGCAGCAGCGCGTGGAGATCCTGAAGGCGCTGTATCGCGGGGCCGAGATCCTGATCCTCGACGAACCCACCGGGGTGCTGACGCCCGACGAGGCCGACCACCTGTTCCGCATCCTCGCCCAGCTGAAGGCGCAGGGCAAGACGGTGCTGCTGATCACCCACAAGCTGCGCGAGATCATGGCCGCCACCGACGCGGTGTCGGTGATGCGCCGGGGCGAGATGGTGGCGACCCGCGCCACCGCCGAGACCAGCGTCGAGGACCTCGCCGAACTGATGGTCGGGCGCCACGTGCTGCTGAAGGTCGAGAAAGGCCCGGCCTCGCCCGGCGAGGTGCGCCTGTCGGTCGAAGGCGCGCAGGTGGTGGACGATATGGGCGTCGAGCGCCTGCGCGGCGTGTCGCTGAACGTGCGCGCCGGCGAGATCGTCGGCGTCGCCGGGGTGGCGGGCAACGGCCAGTCGGAATTGCTGGCGGCGATCGCCGGGATCACCCCGCTGACCGCCGGGCGCATCGAGATCAACGGCAAGGTCCCGACCCGCGCCGACCCGGCGCTGCTGCGCGCCATGCATCTGGCGCATGTGCCCGAGGACCGGCACCGCATGGGGCTGGTGACCAGGTTCGAGGCCCGGGAAAACGTCATTCTCGGCTATCACCAGTCCGACGCTTACAACACCGGCATCTTCCAGGACCGCGCGGCGATCCTCGACGCCTGCAAGGCGCAGATGCAGGCCTTTGACGTGCGCCCGCCGGACCCGTTCCTGAAAACCGCGAATTTTTCCGGCGGCAACCAGCAGAAGATCGTGCTGGCGCGGGAAATCGAACAGGACCCCGAGGTGCTCATCGTCGGCCAGCCCACGCGCGGCGTGGATGTGGGCGCCATCGAGGCCATCCACCGCCGCCTGATCGAACTGCGCGACGCCGGCAAGGCGATCCTGCTGGTGTCGGTGGAGCTCGACGAGATCCGCGCCCTGTCGGACCGCATCCTGGTGATGTTCGACGGCCGCATCATGGGCGAGCGCACCGGCGCCGCGGACGAACGCGAGATCGGGCTTTTGATGTCCGGCGTGACCGGGGAGGAAGCGGCGTGAGCGGTTTTTTCCAATCTCGCGCAGGGCGGAGAAAAGATCGGCTTTTTGATCGGCGATTGGGTGGTTTCAAGAAGCTTCAGGGTGTTATCGAAAATTCAGATGGATCAGGCCCTGCAAGGGGTTGCTTGTCGATAATTGACCCCGAAATTTCATTGGCAGGTTCTGAGTCAATATTTGGCGATTTCATCTTTAATCATTTTGAGAAAGTTGAATTATTGCTTTCGCATATAAAGCAAAAGCACACCCATGATGATTTGCTGGCTCCGTTCAGAAGTTGCCTGAAGATATGAGGAAAAAATCATGAACGCCCAACTTCCCCGCTGGGTCGATCTTGGCCTGATCCCGTTGATAAACCTGATTTTCGCCTTTCTCATCGCCGGGCTGGTGGTGCTGCTGATCGGCGAGAATCCGCTCGAAGCGGTGAAATTCATCATCACCGGGGCGCTTGGCTATGGCGAGGGCATCGCCTTCACGCTGTTCTACGCCACCAACTTCATCTTCACGGGGCTTGCGGTGGCGGTCGCCTTTCATGCCGGGCTGTTCAACATCGGCGGCGAGGGGCAGGCCTATGTGGGCGGGCTGGGCGTGGCGCTGGCGGCGCTGGCGCTCGACCAGTATCTGCCCTGGTGGCTGATCGCGCCCTTCGCGGTGCTTGGCGGGGCGCTGTTCGGGGCGGCATGGGCCTTCATTCCGGCCTATCTGCAGGCGACGCGCGGATCCCATGTGGTGATCACCACCATCATGTTCAATTTCCTCGCCGCCAGCCTCATGGTCTATCTGCTGGTCAACGTGCTCAAGGTCGAGGGCGCCATGGCCCCCGAAAGCCGCACCTTCGCCGAGGCCGGGCGCCTGCCGAAACTCGGCTGGCTGTTGGAGATGTTCGGCTCCAGCATCGGCGGGGCGCCGCTGAACGTGTCGTTCTTCCTGGCGCTGGTCGTCAGCCTGCTGGTCTGGCTGCTGGTCTGGCGCACCCGGCTCGGCTATGAAATCCGCACCTTCGGCGCCAGCCCCACGGCGGCGCAATACGCCGGCATCTCGCCGGTGCGCATCACCATCGTCACCATGATGATTTCCGGCGGGCTGGCCGGGATGATGGCGCTGAACCCGGTGATGGGCGATCAGAATCGGCTGTTTCTGGATGTGGGCGGCGGCGCCGGCTTCGTCGGCATCGCCGTGGCGCTGATGGGGCGCGCGCATCCGGTGGGGGTGATCCTCGCCTCGGTGCTGTTCGGGGTGCTGTATCAGGGCGGCGCGGAGCTGGCGTTTGAAATGCCCACCATCACCCGCGACATGGTGGTGGTGATCCAGGGGCTGGTGATCCTGTTCGCGGGGGCCATGGAATTCATGTTTCGCCCGGCGATCGCGCGCTTGTTCGCGACCTTCGCCAAGACGGAGGCCGCGTGATGTTCGAGACCATCATCCTGATCCTCGATTCCACCGTGCGGCTGTCCACGCCGCTGCTGCTGGCCTGCCTTGCGGGGCTGTATTCGGAACGCTCGGGGGTGTTTGACATCGGGCTCGAGGGCAAGATGCTGGGGGCCGCCTTCGCCTCGGCGGCGGCGGCGGCGGTGTCGGGGTCGGCCTGGATCGGGCTGGCGGCGGGCATCGGCGTGTCGGTGGCGCTGGCGTTGATCCACGGGCTGGCCTGCATCACCTATCGCGGCAACCAGATCGTGTCCGGCGTGGCGATCAATTTCCTCGCCGCCGGGCTGACGGCGCTGCTGGGGCAGGCGTGGTTCCATCAGGGCGGGCGCACCCCGGCGCTGCGCGGCGACGGGCGTTTCCTGCCCATCGACCTGCCTTTCGCCGATTCCCTGGCCGACATGCCGGTGATCGGCGGCGTCTATTCCGAATTGCTGTCGGGGCACAACATCCTGGTCTACGTGGCCTTCCTGGCCGCGCCCTTCACCTGGTGGGTGCTGTATCGGACCCGCTTCGGGCTGCGGCTGCGGGCGGTGGGCGAAAACCCGGCGGCGGTGGACACGGCGGGCATCTCGGTGACGCGGATGCGCTATCTGGCGGTGATCTGCTGCGGCGTGCTCTGCGGGCTGGCGGGGGCGTATCTGGCCACCGGGCAGTCGGCGGGCTTCATCAAGGACATGAGCGCCGGCAAGGGCTTCATCGCGCTGGCCGCCCTGATCTTCGCCAAGTGGCGCCCGATTCAGGCGATGTTCGCGACGCTGCTGTTCGGGTTTCTGGACGCCGCCGCGATCCGGCTGCAGGGCGTCGACCTGCCATTGATCGGCGAGGCGCCGGTGCAGCTGATTCAGGCGCTGCCCTATATCCTCACCGTGGTGCTGCTGGCGGGATTCATCGGCAAGGCGATCCCGCCCAGGGCCGGCGGCGCGCCCTATGTGAAGGAGCGGTGATGCCCGCGGGCGAAAGCCGGGGCGCCCCCCCCAGCCCGCGCGGCGGCCATGTGATGGCCGAGGCGGCCTCGCGCGCCCGCAAGGCCGCCAAGATCGAATCGCTGATCCGCGCCCGCACGCGGCTCGAATCCGCCGATCTGCTGGATCTGGGCGCCGGCGCCGGGCATATCAGCCGCCATTTCGCCGACAAGGCGCGCAGCGTCACCGCGGTCGATCGTGACATCTCGGCCTTTGCGCCCGGCGACATCCCGGTGTTCGAGACCCCGGGCGCGACGCTGCCTTTCGACGCCGCCAGCTTTGACGTGGTGATCTACAACCACGTGATCGAACATGTGGGGGATCGCGCGGAGCAGGCCGCGCATCTGGCGGAAATCCGCCGGGTGCTGCGCCCGGGCGGCTGGCTGTATCTGGCCGTGCCCAGCCGCTGGGCGCTGATCGAACCCCATTACCGGCTGCCGTTTCTCAGTTGGCTGCCGGCGCGGGCGGCGAATGCATTGCTGCGCGCGCTGGGGCGCAACGACTGGTATGACTGCCTGCCTTTCGGCCATGGCGAGCTGCTGCGCTTCATGGCGCGGGCCGGGTTCGAGACCACCGACGCCACCGCCGAGGCGATGCGCCATTTCGCCCGCCATGAAGCCAGCGGCCCCGCCGCCCGGCTCATCGCCGGGGCGCCCGAGGCGGCGCTGCGCGCGCTGGCGCCGCTGATGCCGACTTTCGTGGTGGTCGCGCGGGTCGCCTGACCCGCCTCGCCCCCGCCCCGCCTCGCCCCGCCTCGCCCCCGCCTCGCCCC
>NZ_JBWOMN010000144.1:0-12565 GCF_056449545.1 Oceanicella sp.
CGCCCGCTAAGGGGCCCCATATACCGGCCGCCCCCCGGGCACCCGGCCGCGCGGGGGCCACCACCGGGTGGGCCCGCCGCCCCCGCCGGGCTCCCCCCCCCCCGCGGGGGCGGCGGCGATCGCCCCGGCGCCAACCGCCGGCGCATTGTCCGCCGCCCCGCTGTCGACGCCCGCGCCCGCCCTCAGCGCCGCCGACAACGCCGCCGACAACGCCGCCGACGCCCCGATCCCCGGCGACGGCGGCCAGTGGTCGCCGGCGCTGATCGATTCCGCCATCGGACGCGCCGACGGCGGCGCCGCGGCGCCCACCGCGCTGCCGTCATCGGGCGGCGGATTCGCCGAGGTCGGCTATCACGAGGTGAAGGACGGCGAGACCGTCTATTCCATCGCCCGGCTCTACGGCGTCCCGGCGGCCTCGATCATTTCCTGGAACGCGCTGCGCGGCCCCGACTACAGCGTGTCGGCGGGCGAGGTGCTGACCATCCCGGCCGGCGCCCAGGCCACCGAAGTGGTGCCCGCCGCCGTGCCCGGCGCCGCCGCCACCGCCGCGCCGCCCCCCAGCGCCGGCGCGCCGCTGCCGGCGGACACCGTGCAGGCGGAACCGCTGAAATCGCCCCAGCTCGGCCAGTATCAGACCCTGCCCTCCGCCGCCGAGCCGACCCCGGAACCGACTGCGAAACCGGCCCCGACCGCCAATGCGGCCGCCACCTCGACCGCCGCCCCGGCGGGCGCCGGATCAACCGCCGCCGCCGCGACCGGGGCGACCCTGTCGCGCCCGGTGCCGGGCCGCGTCATCCGCCCCTACAACCGCAGTTCCGGCGGCGGGCGCAATGACGGCGTCGATTTCGCCGCCAAGGCGGGCGAGCCGGTCACCGCCTCGGCGGACGGCACGGTGGCGCTGATCTCCAATTCGCCGGGCTCGTGGGGCAACATCGTGCTGGTGCGCCATGACGGCGGCATCATGACCGTCTATGGGCGGATGGGCGAGATCAACGTCACCAAGGGCCAGCAGGTGCTGCGCGGCCAGGCGCTGGGCACCGTGGCCGAGGGCAGCCCCGCCAGCCTGTATTTCGAGGTGCGCCGCGGCGCCTTCAGCGAAAATCCCGAGGATTTCTTCTAGGCCCGGGGCGCCCAGGCGCACCAAAACCAACGGGCGGCCGATCGGCCGCCCGTTGCGCATTTCCAAGGCCGCGCGGGTCAGGCGCTGAGCCGTGCCGGCTCGCGCGCTGGCGCCGCGGCGCCGGATTTCGCCGCCGCCAGCTTTTCGCGGGCGATGGCCTCGGCGATCGCCGCCGTGGTGCGCCCCTCGGTCCGGGCGCGCTGCAGGATCGACGCGACGACGCCGCCTATGCCCTTGATGCGCGCGAAGGCGTCGGCGCGATCGAGGCTGGCGTAGATGCCCATGGAGGCCCCGATCACGCCGCCCGCGTTGACCACGAAATCCGGCGCGTAGGCGATGCCCCGGGCGCGCAGCGCCTCGGCGTGGCGCGGCGCCTCCAACTGGTTGTTGGCCAGCCCGCAAACCGCCTTCGCGCCCAGTTCCGGGATCGAGGCGTCGTTGAGCACGCCGCCAAGCGCGCAGGGGGCGAAGATGTCGGCCCTTGCACGATGGATCGCCTCCGGATCGGCGACCTGCGCGCCGTATTCCCGCACCACATGCGCCACGGCCTCGGGGTTGATGTCGGCGACGATCAGCGCCGCGCCCGCCTCGTGCAGGCGGCGGCACAGGTCGCGCCCGGTGTTGCCGAGCCCCTGCACCGCGACCCGCATCCCGGCCAGCCCGTCGCGGCCCAACGCCTCGGCCGCCACCGCCCGGATGGCGGCGAACCCGCCAAGCGCCGTGAACAGCGACGGGTTGAAGCCGTCCGGGTAGTCGCTGGCCTTGCAGAACACGTAGTCGCAGGTCTCGCCCAGCACATCCGCGTCGCCGGGGCCGACGCCCACGTCGATCGCGCTCCAGTACCGCCCCCCCAGCGACTGCACATGGCGCCCGAAGGCGCGCAGGATGTCCGGTTTCGCCGGGCTGCGGGGGTCGGCGACGATCACCCCCTTGCCGCCGCCCAGCGGCAGGCCGGCGACGGCGTTCTTGCAGGTCATGCCCCGGCTCAGCCGCAGCACGTCGCGCAACGCGTCCTCGAAGCTGGCATAGGCGTGCATCCGGCAGCCGCCCGCCGCCGGACCCAGCGTGGTGTCGTGGATGGCGATGATCCCGAACAATCCGGCGGCCGCGTCGCGGCAGAACAGCACCTGTTCGTGATCGTCGAATTCGGGATGCTCGAAAGGCGTCATCGGCGTGGTCTCCCTGTCAGCGCTTGCATGGCCGCAGGGTAGGCGGGCGGCGCGGGGATAGTCGCGCTTTCCGCAAGGCCATCCAGACCGATCTGGGACAAGCGTCCCGCCGCGGGGCGGTTTTCTAGGACAGCGTCCGCGCGTCGCCGGCCATGCGGGTCAACCCGGCAGGCGCACGCCGCGCCGTCCGGCCAGATCGGTGACGAACTGCCAGGCCACCCGCCCCGACACGGCGCCCCGCGTCTGGCGCCATTCGATGGCCTCGGCGCGCAGCGTCGCGTCGTCGATCTCGATGCGATAGGCGTCGCAATAGCCCCGGATCATCGCCAGGTAGTCGTCCTGCGAACAGGGATGGAACCCCAGCCACAGCCCGAACCGATCCGACAGCGAGACCTTTTCCTCGGTCGCCTCCGACGGGCTGATGGCGGTGGAGCGCTCGTTCTCGATCATGTCGCGGGGCATCAGGTGGCGACGGTTCGAGGTGGCGTAGAACAGCACATTGGCCGGCCGGCCCTCGACGCCGCCGTCAAGCACCGCCTTCAGGGATTTGTAATGCGCGTCGTCGCGGTCAAAGCTGAGATCGTCGCAGAACAGCAGGAACCGCTGGTCGGCGCCGCGCAGCAGGTTCATCAGCCGGCCCACCGACGGAATGTCGTCGCGCTGGATTTCGACCAGCGCCAGGCGCGGGGCCGCGGCGGCGGCGGCGTTGACCGCCGCGTGCACCGCCTTGATCAGCGACGACTTGCCCATGCCCCGCGCCCCCCAGAGCAGCGCGTTGTTGGCGGGCAGGCCCTCGGCGAAGCGGCTGGTGTTGTCGAGCAGCGTGTCCCGCGCCCGCTCGATGCCGATCAGCAGCCCGATATCCACCCGCGACACCGCGGCGACCGGGTCGAGCCGGTCCGGCTCGCTATGCCACACGAAGGCCGCGGCGGCGGTGAAATCCGGGGCGGAGACGGGCGGCGGGCTGATGCGTTCCAGCGCGCCGGCTATGCGCGCAAGCGCCAGAGCGCAGCCGCAGCCGCAGCCCGTTCCCCCGGCGCATGTCGCGGCGCCGGATCCGGAATCGCCAGGGGTCACGCGCCCCTCGCCTCCTCTTCGTCGTCATCCTCATCATCGGGGTCGACCAGCCCGTCGGCGATGTCCTGGGCGCGGCGTTTCCTTTCGGCCGCCTGAACCAGATAGATCGAGATCTCGTAGAGCAGGTAGATGGGGATGCCGAGGCCAAGCTGGCTGATCGGGTCGGGCGGGGTCAGCACCGCCGCCGCCGCGGCGATCCCCACCACGGCGTAGCGCCGCATCCGCTTCAGCCCCTTGGAATCCACCAGACCGGCGCGCCCCATCAGGGTCAGCAGCACCGGCAGCTGGAAACAGATGCCGAAGGCGAGGATGAAGGTCATCACCAGCGACAGGTATTCGTTGACCTTGCCCAGAAACTCGATCTGGGTGCCCGTGTCCCCGGTGTCCCCGGTCTGGAAATCGAGGAAGAAGCTGATCGCCATGGGCATGACCAGGAAATACACCAGCGCCGCGCCCATCACGAACAGGATCGGGGTGGCGAGCAGGAACGGCAGGAAGGCGCCGCGCTCGTTCTTGTAGAGCCCCGGCGCGACAAAGCGCCAGACCTGCATGGCGATGATCGGGAAGGCGAGGAAAAATCCGCCCCACAGCGCGATCTTCAGGTGCACGAAGAATTTTTCGTAAAGCTGGGTGTAGATCAGCCGCGCGTCCTGACCGCGTTCAAGCAGCTGTTCGCGCAGCGGCGCGGTGAGAAAATCATAGATTTCGCGCGCGAAGAAAAAGCTGATGATGGCGCAGACCAGCAGGCCGATCAGCGAATAGATCAGGCGCTGGCGCAATTCGGTCAGATGCTCGATCAGCGGCGCCGTCGAATCCTGCATGTCGTCAGTGGTCATGAACGGGTCTCACCCAGTATGTGCGCCGTCGCGGTCACGCCTTGGGCGCGTCGGCGGCGCCCGATCCGGCGCCCTGATCGCGCGCCAGTTCGGCTTCAAGTTCGGCCGCGCCGGCATTCAGCTCGGCGATGCGCGCGGCCGAGGCGGCGGCGGCCTCGGCCTTGCGGGACGCGGCCTGTTCGGCGGCGCGCAGCCCCGGATCGGCGCCCCCCGCCCCGCCCGCGGCTTCGGGCGCAGCGGTTTGCGGCGCGGGGTCCGGGATCCTGGCCACGGCTGCGCTGCCCGCGGTGGGCGCGTCTTCGTCGGCATCCTTGCCCGCAGCCTTGCCCGCATCGCCCGCGGCGGGTTTTTGCGGCACGCCCTTCATCATTTTCTCGGCGTATTTCTTCGGCGCGTCGGTCCCGATGTTGCGGTTGAAATCGGCGATCGAACGCTGCACGTCGCGCAGTTCCGAGATATCCGCCTCCTTGGCCGCGTCCTCCATCGAACGCTGGAATTCGCGCGCCATGCCGCGCGCCTTGCCCACATGCTGGCCAAGCGTGCGCAGCATCTTGGGCAGGTCCTTGGGACCCACCACGATCAGCGCCAGCGCGCCGATGACCAGCAGCTCGGACCAGCCGATGTCGAACATGCGATTGGAGACCTTTCGGCTGAGGCGTCAGGGACGGGGCGCGCTCAGGCGTCCTTGTTCGCGGCGGCCTTGTCGGCGGCCGGGGTCACGTCGATCGCGTCCTCGCCTTCGCCGGAGACCTTGCGCACCGCGTCGTCGGACGGGTCGTCCAGATCATCGGCCATGCCTTTCTTGAAGCTTTTGATGCCCTTGGCCACATCGCCCATCAGACCGGAGATCTTGCCCCGTCCAAAGAGAACGACGACCAGCAGGACGACGATCAGAATTTGCCAGATGCTCGGGCTCATTGCCGTGTACTCCCATATCGGCGGGCGCGCCGCGCCCTTGTCACCCACACACATATTCAATGATCGCGGCGGGTGAAAGACCATAACGCGCGAAATTGACCGGGGCTCCCGGATCGCGAATCCGGCGCGCAGGGCCGCGCCGGCGGGATGTCGCGGGCCCCGCGCCCCGGATTGTCGCCCCGGATTGCCGCGCCGGATTGTCGCGCCGTCAGGCGGCGCGGATCAGCGATCCCCCGCGCAGGGAAACACGAAACACCGGTCCCGGCGCATGGAAAACCACAGCCCGCCGCCCACCGGCGGCATGAACACCCCCGGCGAGGTGGCGCGCAGGATCGAGCCGTCATGATCCATCCGCGCCTCGATCAGGCTTTCCGACCCGAGAAACCGCGCCCGGCTCACATGACCGTGGGCCGCGACGCCGTGTTCGGCGTTTTCGCGCGGCGGGCCGGCGCCCGCGTCGAGGTCGATCTTCAGATGCTGCGGGCGGATGATGATCTCGACCTGCGCGCCGTCCGCCAGACCCGGGGTCAGGAACCGCCCGAACGGCGTGTCCGCCTGGCCGGACTCGACCACCGAATGGATGACGTTGATATCCGAGAAGAACGCCGCCGCCTTGCGGTCCACCGGGTAGTTGTAGACGTGATACGGCGCGCCGATCTGCACGATGCGCCCGTCGCGCATCAGCGCGATGCGGTCGGCCATGCGCATGGCCTCGTCGGGTTCGTGGGTGACCAGCAGCACCCCGGCGCCCTCTTCCTTCAGCACCGACAGGGTTTCGTCGCGGATGTCGTCGCGCAGGCGCTGATCGAGCCCCGAGAACGGCTCGTCCATCAGCATCACCCGCGGGCGCGGCGCCAGCGCCCGGGCCAGCGCCACGCGCTGCTGCTCGCCCCCCGACAGCATGTGCGGGTATTTCCCGGCGTAGCCCGACAGGCCGACCCGGTCGAGATACATCTGCGCCTGCCCCCGTTCGGCGCGCGGCAGGCCGAAGCCCACGTTGTCGGCGACGTTGAGATGCGGAAACAGCGCGAAATCCTGGAACATCAGGCCGATGGAGCGGTCCTCGGGCGGCGCGTGGGCGCGCCCCCCCGACACCACCCGGCCATCGAGCGTGACCGTGCCCGCCTCCTGACGCTCGACCCCGGCGGCGATGCGCAGCGTCGTGGACTTGCCGCAGCCCGAGGGGCCGAGCAGGCAGACCATTTCCCCCGGCTCCACCTCCAGCGACAGGTCGCGCACCACCGGCTGGCCGTCATAGGTTTTCGTCAGCCCCGCCAGCGCCAGGCGCGGCGGCGCCAGGATCGGCGGCTGGGGCATCGGCGGCGCGAGATTCGGCGCGGCGAGCGGCGCCGCCGGCGCCCCGCCCGACGCGCCCGACGGCGGGCTGGCTGGCTCCGCATCGGCGCGCAACGGCTGGATGACTGGCATTTCGGTCACGCTGGCTCCGCGATTGCCGGTGCTGGCCCGGTCCTGGCTTCATGCTGACCGGCGAAACCTCTGGCCTCAAAACCTATGGTTTCGCTCGGATACCGGGGAGATACCAACCAACCGCCCCAAGGGCAAGCGCGCCGGCGCGGTTCGATCGTCGCGTCACGCCGCCCCCGCCCCCGCCTCACAGCCAGAGAATCATCGCCACGCGGCGGCTCACGTCCTGGCCCGCCCGGGTCATCCAGCGATTGTCGTTGCGGCATTCCGGGGTCCAGTCGGCGGCGGCCAGCGTTTCGAAGCCCATGCGCGCATAGGCGGGCGCGTTCCACGGCACGTCGTCATAGGTGGTGAGGGTCAGCGCGTCGCGATCCAGCCGCCGGGCCCGGGCCGCGATTTCGGCGATCAACGCCCGGGCGAGCCCGCGGCGCTGATGCGGCGGGTCCACGTCGATTTCGCAGACATGCAGGCTGTCGGCCTCGATCTCGTAGATCGCGTAGCCCGCCACCGCGCCGCCGGCGACCGCCACCACAAGCCGCCCGATTTCGGCGGCGTCGGCGATGGCGTCGGGCGGCGCCGGGGCGGGCGCGACGATCTCCGCATGGGCGGTCGCCGCGAACATCTGCTCGCAGCGGCGCTCGATGGCGGCGCAGGCGGGCGCGTCCGCGCGGCGCCCGGCGCGGATTGCGAAGGCCGTGTCGGGCATCGCCCCGCCCGCCTACATCGACAGGTTGGTGGCGCCGCCGTCGAGCAGGATGTTCTGCCCGACGATGAAGCGCGCGCGCTCCGAACACAGGAACGCGCACATGGCCCCGAAATCTTCGGGCGAGCCGTAGCGCCCGGCGGGGATGGCGGCGGTGCGCCGGGCGCGGATCTCCTCCAGCGGCACGCCCTCGCGCCTGGCGTCGGCCTCGTCCATGCCGCGCGGCCGATCGGTGTCGTGCAGCCCCGGCAGCAGATTGTTGATCAGCACCCCATGGGGCGCCACCTGGCGCGAGGTGCCGCCCACATAGCCCGTCAGCCCGGCGCGCGCGCCGTTGGACAGGCCAAGCACCGCGATCGGCGCCTTCACCGAGACCGAAGTGATGTTGACCACCCTGCCCCAGCCGCGATCGATCATCCCCGGCAGCGCCGCCTTCATCAGCATGATCGGGGTCAGCATGTTGGCTTCGATGGCGGCGAGCCAGTCCTCGCGTTCCCAATCCGACCACAGGCCCGGGGGCGGGCCGCCGGCGTTGTTGACCAGGATGTCCGGCGCGCCGCCCGCCGCCGCCAGCACCGCGGCCTGGCCCTCCCGCGTGGTGATGTCGCAGGCGATCGGCGTCACCTTCACGCCATGGGCGGCGCGAATCGCCGCCGCCGTGGCGTCGAGCGTCGACTGCGTGCGCGCGTTGATGACCAGATCGACCCCCGCCTCGGCCAGCGCCTCGGCGCAGCCGCGCCCGAGACCCTTCGAAGACGCGCAGACCACCGCGACCCTGCCCTTGATGCCCAAATCCATTGCCGATCCTCCCCCTGTCATTCACCGAGCGCCCATGCGCGCCGCGATCATGCGACCGGTGTCGGGAACGAAATCTAGCGGCGCCCGCGTCGGCGTCAATCGCGCTGGCGTTCCCCCCCGCCCCCCGCCCCCCCCCGCCAGCCCCCTCCCGGCCCCCTCCCGGCACGCGCCGCCGCATATCGCCGCGCGCCTTGCAATCGGGTCCGGCGATCGCCACGATTCCCCCTGCGGGCGCGCACGCCGCGACGACCCGCCCCCGGCCCTTCAGGAAAGGATCCTCCGTGAAAACCCTGTTCGTCGCCTCCGACCTTTCCGCCCGTTCCGACCGCGCCGTGCAGCGCGCCTTCATGCTGGCCCGCGACGCCGGCGCAAGGCTGGTCGCGCTTTGCGTCATCGACGAGGACCTGCCCGCCGATCTCGCCGAATCCCGGCGTCGCGAGGCGGCGGCGCGACTGCAGCGTCTGTGCGACGGGCTCGCCGGCGCCGGCGACGGCGCGCCGGTGGATTTCGAGGCGCGCGCCGAGATCGGCGATCCGCTGCGCGACATCCATCGCACCGTCGAAAGGATCGACGCCGATCTGGCGGTCTTCGGCCTGCACCGCCTGCGCCCGTGGCGCGACCTGTTCGGCGCCACCACCATGGAGCGCCTGGTGCGCATGAGCGTGAAGCCTGTGCTGGTGGTGCGCGATCCCGCCGATCACCCCTACGCCACGGCGCTGGCCGGGGTGGACCTGTCGCCGGCCTCGGCCGCCGCGCTGCGCGCGGTGCGCCGGATCGCCCCGGCCGCGCGGCTGGTGTCCTTTTACGCCTTCCACATACCCTTCAAGGGGTTCATGGGCGGCGCGCCCTCGAGCGCCGAGATGAAACCCTATCTCGACGAGGCCCATGCCGAACTCGAGGCCTGGCGCCGGAACGCCGCGCTGCCCGAGGGCATGGCGCCCCCGCAGCTGGTGCAGGCGTCGGTGCAGCAGGCGCTGATGCGGTTCATGGAGTCCGAAAAGCCCGACCTGCTGGCGGTGGGCGCCCATGGCCGCGCGACCATATCGCCGTCGCTGCTCGGCAGTTTCACGGAATCGCTGATGCGGGACCCGCCCTGCGACCTGCTGATCGTGCGGCGCTGAGGCGCTTGTCGTCGCGCGGCAGTCCCGAATGGCGGCGCCGGCGGCGATCTGTCGCCGGCGCGCCCGGCCGGCTGAGGGTCGCGGACCCGCCCATGGCGTGATCCGCGACGTTCCTTCCGCCCCTTTCCCCCGCCCCCGGCTTCGCCTAAACAGCCTGCCATGCAGGACACCGGACATATCTCGCCGCATCTGCCGCCGGAAATCGCCCGGCGGCGGACCTTCGCGATCATCTCGCACCCGGACGCGGGCAAGACCACGCTGACGGAAAAGCTGCTGCTCTATGGCGGCGCGATCCAGATGGCGGGACAGGTGCGCGCCAAGGGCGAATCCCGGCGCACGCGCTCGGATTTCATGAAGATGGAGCAGGAGCGCGGGATCTCGGTCTCCGCCTCGGCCATGTCGTTCGAATATGACGGCCACTGGTTCAACCTCGTCGACACACCCGGACACGCGGATTTTTCCGAGGACACCTACCGCACCCTGACCGCGGTCGACGCCGCGATCATGGTCATCGACGGCGCCAAGGGCGTGGAGAGCCAGACGCGAAAACTGTTCGAGGTCTGCCGCCTGCGCGACATGCCGATCCTCACCTTCTGCAACAAGATGGATCGCGAAAGCCGCGAAACCTTCGACATCATCGACGAGATCCAGGACCTGCTGGCGCTCGACGTCTGCCCGGTGAGCTGGCCCATCGGCATGGGCCGCGATTTCATCGGCTCCTACGACCTGCTGAACGACCGGCTGATCCTGATGGATCGCGCCGAGCGCAACGTGCGCGGCGATTCCATCGAATTGTCCGGGCTCGACGATCCGCGCATCGCCGAGCACGTCCCCCCCGAGCTGCTCGAAACCCTGCGCGAGGACATCGAGATGGCGCGGGAACTGCTGCCCGCCTTCGATCGCGAGGCGTTTCTCGCCGGGGCCATGACCCCGATCTGGTTCGGCTCGGCGATCAATTCGTTCGGCGTGCAGGAACTGATGCGCGGGCTGGCCGATTACGCGCCGCCGCCGCTGGCCCGCAAGACCGCCGGTCGGGTGGTGGCGCCCGACGAAAAGAAGGTCTCGGGATTCGTGTTCAAGGTGCAGGCCAACATGGACCCCAAGCATCGCGACCGGGTGGCGTTCCTGCGCCTGTGCGCGGGGCATTTCAAGCGCGGCATGAAGCTCCGGCATGTGCGGTCCGGCAAGCAGATGGCGATCTCGAATCCGGTGCTGTTCATGGCCTCGGACCGTTCGATCGCCGAGGACGCCTGGGCGGGCGACATCATCGGCGTGCCCAATCACGGGCAGCTCAGGATCGGCGACGCGCTCACCGAAGGCGAGGACCTGCATTTCACCGGCATCCCGTCCTTCGCGCCGGAACTGTTGCAGACCGTGCGCGCCGGCGATCCCATGAAGGCCAAGCATCTGGAAAAGGCGCTGCATCAATTCGCCGAGGAAGGCGCGGCCAAGCTGTTCAAGCCGATGATCGGCGCGGGGTTCATCGTCGGGGTGGTGGGCGCGCTGCAATTCGAGGTGCTGGCCAGCCGCATCGAGCAGGAATACGGGTTGCCGGTGCGCATGGAGCCGACGCAATTCACCGGCGCCCGCTGGGTGAGCGGCCCGCGCGCCGCGGTCGAGGCCTTCGCCAATGTCAACAAGGGGCATATGGCGACGGATCATGACGGCGATCCGGTCTACATGATCCGCCTGCAATGGGATCTGGACCGGGTGGCGCGCGATTTTCCCGAAGTGGTGCTGAGCGCCGTCAAGGAAACCCACGCCTGACCCGCGCGCCGGGTCAACCAGGCGCCCGATCGCGCACTGCAAGCGATCATGCGCAAAAACCGGTCGCGCGCGACCAAAAGCAACGGGCGGCGCGCCGCGCAATTGGCCGCGCGCATTGACTTTGCCGCGGCGATGCGTATGGTGCGCTGCACTATGCGTCAATACGGGCGCAGAACGGGGCCGCTTTGGATGCGCGGCCTATTCAGCCGCGATGCCGCCGCATAATCCGCAAGCCAGGACCCACATGAAATTCTCTGATCTCAACATCGACTCCAAAGTTCTCAAAGCCGTCGAGGAAGCCGGATACGACACCCCGACCCCGATCCAGGAACAGGCCATTCCGCTGGCGCTGCAGGGGCGCGACGTGCTCGGCATCGCCCAGACCGGCACCGGCAAGACCGCCGCCTTCACCATCCCGATGATCTGCAATCTGGCCAAGGGCCGGGCGCGGGCGCGCATGCCGCGCAGCCTGATCCTCTGCCCGACGCGCGAACTGGCGATGCAGGTGTCCGAAAACTTCGAGATCTACGGCAAGTATCACAAGCTCAACATGGCGCTGCTGATCGGCGGCGTCAGCTTCAAGGACCAGGATCGCAAGATCGACCGCGGCGTCGATGTGCTGATCGCCACCCCGGGGCGGCTGCTCGACCATCACGAACGCGGCAAGCTGATGCTCACCGGCGTGCAGGTGATGGTGGTGGACGAGGCCGACCGCATGCTTGACATGGGCTTCATCCCCGACATCGAGCGCATCTTCAAGATCACCCCCTTCACCCGTCAGACGCTGTTCTTCTCGGCCACCATGCCCGCCGAGATCACCCGCCTGACCGAACAGTTCCTGCACAATCCCGAACGCATCGAGGTGGCGCGCCAGGCAACGGTGGGCGAGAACATCGCCCAGCAGGTCTGCGAGATCACCCCGTCGCGCAAGGACCGCGCCGATCGCGAGAAACGCGAAACCCTGCGCGAATTGATGAACGCCGAGGGCGATTCGCTGACCAACGCCATCGTGTTCTGCAATCGCAAGCGCGACGTGGCGACGCTGTTCAAATCGCTCAAGAAGCACGATTTCAATGTGGGCGCCCTGCACGGCGATCTGGAGCAATCCGAGCGCATGCGCGTGCTCGCCGGGTTCCGCAACAACGAAATCCGCATCATGGTCGCCTCGGACGTGGCGGCGCGGGGGCTCGACATCCCCACGGTCTCGCATGTGTTCAATTTCGACGTGCCGATCCATGCCGAGGATTACGTGCACCGCATCGGGCGCACCGGGCGCGCCGGACGCCCCGGCAAGGCGATCACGCTGTGCCTGCCCCATGAGCGCAAGGCGCTGGCGGCGATCGAGGATCTGGCCGGCGGCGAGACGATCGCGCGCATGGACTCGCCGCTGCAATCGGGGCCCGCCGCGACGCCGCAATCGGCGCTGCCGGACGCCATGAAGCCCGAGACCCCGGAGACCGAAGCCGCATCGGGCGAACCCCGCCGCGGCGGACGCGGCCGCAGCCGCGGCGGACGCCGCCGGGACCGACAGGAGCCCGCCGCCGAGGCGGCCGCGCCGGTCGCCGCGACGCCGGAAGCCGCGGCGCTCGACGCGCCGGCGTCACGCCCGGAACCGCGCCCCGAGCCGGCGC